>DASVXR010000189.1:0-3836 GCA_036392595.1 Sphingomicrobium sp. | reverse complement strand
CCGCCGAGGTCGCCTCCGGCGGCGCGTTGCTGGAGCCCCTCCTCGCTCATCCATTCCGTGATCATTCCGACCACCGGCTCCGCGGTGTCGCCGAACTCGGTGGTCGAGGCTTCGGAAATGCCAGCCATGTTCCGTGCAGCCTCGATGCAGGCCATCTGCATGCCCAGGCAAATGCCGAAGAAGGGGATCTCCCTCTCCCGGGCGAACTTCACGCTGGCGATCTTCCCCTCGCTTCCACGCTCGCCGAAGCCGCCGGGAACGAGGATCCCGTGAAGCGGCTCAAGCTCCGCGACCACGTCCGAATCGGGGTGCTCGAACAGCTCGGCGTCGATCCACTGGATGTTGACCTTGGCGCGATTGGCAATGCCGCCGTGGATCAGCGCCTCGCGGAGGCTTTTGTAGGCGTCGGGGAGGCCGACATATTTGCCCACAACGCCGATCGTCACCTCGCTCTCGAAATGATCGATTCGGTCCATGATGTCGTGCCAGACGGCGAGGTCCGGCTCGGGCGCGTCGGAAATGCCGAAGGCGCGCAGCACTTCGTCATCGAGTCCGCCGGCATGATAGGACAGCGGGACGTCGTAGATGTTGCGCGCGTCCAGCGCCTGGATCACCGCCGACTTGGGGACGTTGCAGAAGAGCGCGATCTTCTCGCGCTCGGCCTCGGGGATTTCCTTCTCCGTCCGGCAGAGCAGGACGTCGGGCTGAACTCCGAGGCTGGAAAGCTCGCGGACCGAATGCTGCGTCGGCTTGGTCTTCAGCTCGCCCGCGGCCTTGATCCAGGGGACAAGGGTCGTGTGGACGCTGACCGTGTTGAGACGCCCGAGGTCGTTCCTCAGCTGCCGGATCGCCTCGATGAAGGGCAGGCTCTCGATGTCGCCGACCGTTCCGCCGATCTCGCAGATCACGAAATCGCAGCTGTCGGTATCGGCGACCGCGAATTCCTTGATGGCATTGGTGACGTGCGGGACGACCTGGACGGTGGCTCCGAGATAGTCGCCGCGCCGCTCCTTCGCGATGATGTCGCGGTAGATGCGCCCGGTCGTGATGTTGTCGGACTGGCGTGAGGAAACGCCCGTGAACCGCTCGTAATGGCCGAGGTCGAGGTCGGTTTCGGCCCCGTCGTCGGTCACATAGACTTCGCCGTGCTGGTAGGGGCTCATCGTCCCCGGATCGACGTTCAGATAGGGATCGAACTTCCTGATCCGGACCTTGTAGCCGCGCGCCTGGAGAAGCGCCCCGAGAGAGGCGGAGAGAAGACCTTTTCCAAGCGATGAAACCACGCCGCCGGTGACGAAAATGAACCGCGCCATGGGGCTCAAGGCTTAAGTCGCTTCCGCCGCTTTCCGCAAGCGGGGTCGCGAAAAATATTCGAGGGCTATTGAGCCAGCGGGACTGCCGGAGCCTGCTGGTTCTGCTGCTGCTGAGGCTGGGCCGGCGCCGGGACAGGCTGCGCCTGCTGCTGCTGGTGCTGGGACGCGGTCACTCCGGCGAGCGAGGTATCGATCTTCACCGGCTGGCGGGTTGCGCCGGCGATCGCCGCCATGACGATCGAGAGGACGATAAAGGTCCCTCCGAGGATCGCCGTCGAGCGCGTGAGAAAGTCCGCGGCGCCTCGCGCGGTCATGAAACCGGACGAACTTCCGCCGACGCCGAGGCCGCCGCCTTCCGAGCGCTGCATCAGGATCACGCCGATCAGCGAGACGGCGACAAGCGTTTGAACGATAAGCAGGAAGGCGAACATGAGGGGCTTTCTTGTGACGTGTTCGCGGCGATCTAGGCGATGGCGCGCGAGCCTTCAACCGGGCTCGCCGCTGCCGCGACGATCGGAATGAAGTCGGACGCGGTGAGGCTGGCACCGCCGACGAGCGCCCCGTCCACGTCGGCGACGCTGAAGATTTCCGCGGCGTTCGATGGCTTCACCGAGCCACCGTAGAGGATTCGAACCGCGCTCCCCGCCTCGCCGTAGGCGGCAACGAGCCGTTCCCGGAGCGCCGCGTGCATCTCGCCGATCTCGGCCGTTGTCGGGACCTTGCCCGTGCCGATCGCCCAGATGGGCTCGTAGGCAATGGCAAGCTCGGCGGTGCCGTCGAGGCGCGCCGGGATCGAGGCGGCGAGCTGGTTCATGACCGTCTCCACCGCTTCGCCGCGCTCGCGCACCTCGAGGCTCTCGCCGACGCAGAGGATGAGGTTCAGCCCGGCCGCCAGCGCGCTCTCCGCCTTGGCCTTCACCTCCTCGTCGCTCTCGCGCTGTGCGTCGCGGCGCTCGGAATGGCCGACGATGGTGAGGCTAGCGCCGGCGTCGAGGAGCATCTCGGCGGAGACGCAGCCGGTGTAGGCGCCCCGGTCCGCGAAGTGAACGTCCTGCCCGCCGATCGCGAAGCCCGGCACCGCTCGCGAAGCCCGCTCGATCAGGATCGCCGGAACGCACAAGGCGACGTCGACCTGCGGATATTGCTTCGACGCGTCCGCGATCGCCTTGACCTCGGCGAGGTCCGACGAAAGGCCGTGCATCTTCCAGTTCCCGGCAACCAGCTTCCTCAACGCCATTCTGTCCCCGTCTCGAGCCCGCCTTGATGCGCCCAAGGCTCGCCCCTAAAGCGGCTCACGCTTCTTTTCTCAACCGGATTCCCATGCTCTCCTTCTTTCGGCGCGTTTCCAAATCGAAGATCGGTACCTGGATCATGGCCCTGGTCGTCATCGCGATCATGGGCGGCTTCGCCCTTGCCGACCTTTCGAACTTCGGCACCGGCAACCTCGGCTTCGGAACGAGCCCCTCCACGCTCGTCCGCGTCGGCGATCAGGAGGTCACGGAACGCGAAATGAGCGATGCCATGCAGCGGCGGCTCCAGCAGGTGCGCGAGCAGAATCCGGACGCCGACTATGCGACGATTGCCGGCGACTTCGACAAGATCCTCGACCAGTTCGTCGACGAGCGGTCGCTCATCGCCTTCGGGGACAAGTACGGCTTCCGACTGTCGAAGCGGCTCGTCGATGCGGAGATCACGCAGATCCCGGGGACGAGGGGCCTAAACGGGAAGTTCAGCGAGCAGGCCTACCAGGCCTTTCTCCAGCAGCAGCGGCTGACGGATGCCCAGGTGCGCGAGATCATAGGTGGCAACCTGCTCCAGCGGATCATGTTCACCCCCATCAGCGCCATACCGCGAATCCCGGTCGGCGTTGCGAGGCCCTATGCGTCGATGATGCTCGAGGCCCGGCAGGGCGAAGCGGCGGCGATTCCCGTTGATGCCTTCAAGGCGGGGCTCAACCCCACGGATGCCGACCTGCAGCGTTTCTATGCCGCGAACCGGAACCGCTACATGGTCCCCGAGCAAAGGGTGATCCGTATCGCTCGAATCGGCCCGGAGCAGGCCGCGAACGTCACGGCGAGCGACCAGGAGATCGCCGCATACTACAACCAGAACAAGGCGAGCTATGCGCCGCAGGAGACTCGGACGCTGAGCCAGGCGGTGGCCCAGGACCAGAAGACCGCGGCCGCGATCGCCGCGAAGGCGAAGGCCGGCGGCACTCTGCAGGCCGCCGCTTCGGGCACGAGCGCCGCCTTCACCTCCGTCGGCGCCCAGTCGCGCGAAAACTATGCGGGGATCGCGGGCGACAAGGCAGCGGCCGCCGTCTTCTCGGCCCCGTCCGGCGCCGTCATCGGCCCCATCCAGTCGGAATTTGGCTGGATCGTGGTCAAGGTCGAGTCGATCAAGAGCCAGGGCGGCAGGACGCTCGAGCAGGCACGCTCCGAAATCGCCGCGAAGCTCACCGCCGAGAAGCGCAAGGGCGCGATCGAGGACCTGGTGGACAAGGTTCAGAACGCCGTGGACGAA
>DASVXR010000188.1:0-7144 GCA_036392595.1 Sphingomicrobium sp. | reverse complement strand
GCCATCGCCGTCCAGGGTGAGGCAATGGTGGAGCTTGGCGCAGTCGCCCGCGCCCAGCAGAACCTCCAGAAGCTGCAGTCGATCTGCGTGAAGGGCTGCCCGCAGGTGGCGCAGCTCTCGGCCGCGATCAGCCGCGGCCCTACGGTCGCCGCTGCCAAGCCGCCCGAAACTCCGAAGTCGAACTAACTCAACAGCCGCGCAATCTCGACGAACTCGGCGACGCTGAGCGTTTCCGCGCGCCTTTGCGGGTCGATTCCGAGACGTTCGAGAGCCTCGGTCGCGCCCGGATAGGACTTGAGGCTGGAGCGCAGCATCTTTCGGCGCTGGCCGAATGCGGCCTCGGTGATTCGCTCCATGACCTTCGCGTCGACGCCGCTCGGTTCCGCGGTCGGAACAATGTGAACGACGGCGGAGGTCACCTTCGGTGGAGGGACGAAGGCCGAGCGATTCACCCTCATCGCGATTTGTGGCCGCGACCTCCACTGCGCCGCGATCGACAGACGGCCGTAGGCATCGCTGTTCGGGGCCGCCACGATCCGGTCGGCGACCTCCTTCTGGAACATGAGCGTGAGTGAACGCCACCAGGGCGGCCAGTGGCCGGCCAGCCACTTCAGCAGCAGCGCTGTTCCGATGTTGTAGGGGAGATTGGCCACGACGTGCGCGCCGTCGCCGACCAGCTCTCGTTCGTCGATCAGCAGCGCGTCGGCCTCGATAATCAGAAGCCTGTCGCCATATTCCTCCTCCAGCTCACCCAGCGCCGGGATGCAGCGGCGGTCGCGCTCGACCGCGGTGACAGTCGCGCCCGCCTCGAGAAGCGCGCGCGTCAGGCCGCCGGGCCCCGGCCCGACCTCATAGACGCGCTGCCCTTGGAGAGGGCCTGGAACGGCGGCGATCCGCGCGAGCAATTGCCGGTCGAGAATGAAATTCTGCCCGAGCGACTTGCTCGCGCTCAGCCCATGCCGGGCAATGACGTCGCGGAGCGGCTCGGGAGCGCTCCTCAAGCGGTTTCCGCTCGAATCTGGGCGCATTCGACGGCCATCCGGATCGCCGCGGCCATCGGACGCGGGTCCGCTCGATCCTGGCCGGCGATGTCGAAAGCGGTGCCGTGATCAGGCGCCGTGCGGACGATCGGTAGGCCCAGAGTGACGTTCACGGCCTCCTCGAAATGGAGCGCCTTGATCGGGATCAGCGCCTGGTCGTGGTACATGCAGAGCGCCGCGTCATAATGCGCCCGCGCCCGGCTATGGAACATCGTGTCGGCGGGGTGAGGACCGGTCACGATCCAGCCTTCGGCGGCGAGTGCGGCGATGGCCGGCTCGATCACCTCGATTTCCGCCCGGCCAAGGGCGCCGCCTTCGCCGGCGTGCGGATTGAGTCCGGATACCGCCAGCCTTGGCTCGGCGATTCCGAAGTTCCGCTGCAGGCCGCGCAACGTCGCGCGGCCACGGGACTCGATCAGCGAGATGGTAAGCCTGTCCGGCACGTCGCGGATCGGCAGGTGCGTGGTCACCGGCACCGTCCGAAGGGTCGGGCCGGCGAGCATCATGACGACGTTGGCGGGTGCGATGCCGCAGCGCTCGGCGACGAATTCGGTCTGGCCGGGATGCTGGAAACCGATCGCGTAGAGCTGTTCCTTGGCTACCGGCCCGGTCACCACCGCGGCGGCTGAGCCGGAGCGAGCAAGGCCGACGGCAAGCTCGAGCGAGTCGAGCGACGTGTGAGCCCCCGCGACGCTCGGGTGTCCGGGAATGTCGGCCTGGGCGGCGGCGAGCTGGATCATGGGAAGCCCGAAGTCGAAGGCGGAATCGGCCTCGCGCGGATCGGCGATGACCTCGATCGGCCCGTCCCAGACCGCGGCGACCGACCGCGGATCGCCGATGGCGACGAACGGCGGCAGGTTGAATGCCGAGCGGTTGTCCCAGCACTTGGCGATGACTTCCGGACCGATTCCCGCGGGGTCGCCAAGCGAGACGGCGAGCGGCGAATCCGGAAGGCGTGACACGGGGTCCGCCCTTAGAGGAATTCGGTGACTACCGGAATTCGATGACGGCGTCGCGGCGAAGGTCGCGAAGGTAGCGGCGAGCGCGCAGGTTCACCCGCTCTTCGTTGAGCTGGTTGTAGACCTCATCGAAGG
The DNA here is from genome assembly GCA_036392595.1 of Sphingomicrobium sp. Lineage (GTDB taxonomy): Bacteria > Pseudomonadota > Alphaproteobacteria > Sphingomonadales > Sphingomonadaceae > Sphingomicrobium. The sequence goes on along the minus strand of DASVXR010000188.1, from coordinate 5,010 downwards.
ACGGAGCGTCGGCGCTCGCCTGGTCGCGCCCGCAGATCACGAGAACGCGCACGCTCTGGTCGATCGCTCCGAACGGCTGGGTCGCCTGGCCGACCTGCATCGGCACCATCATCTGCTGCAGCGCCGGCGGCAGGTCGCGCATCTTGACTTGGTCGCTGGTCACGACCTCGCCGTGGAAATCGGTGGCAAGCTTGTCCGCCCCACCGCAGCCACCGACGTTCCGGGCCGCTTCGGCGAAGCGCGCGACGATCGGTTCGGCCTGGGCGCGGGTCGTGCCCTTGGGGAAGCTGATCGAGACCTGCTTGAGGCTGAGCACGGAATCGCGCGGGTCGGCAGTCAGGATCTTGCGCGTATCCTGGACCGCCAGGATCGAAATGCCGCCCGGGACCGAGATCGGATTGCTGATCGTTCCCGGGCCCATCTGGCGCAGCGCAGCTGCGAGCGGGGCGGGAAGCTGTTCCGGCCGAACCCAGCCGAGGTCGCCGCCGACCGCCGCCGTGGAGGCTTCCGAATATTGCCGCGCATAGCCGGCGAACGACGCTCCGTTCTTGAGCTGATCGATGATCCTGGTCGCGTTCGCGGCAACCTGCGCCTGGTTGCCGGGGTTGGACGAAAGGAAAATCTCGCCCACGCGATATTCCTCCGTGCCCTTGGACGCGGTCATCCGGTCGAGCACCGCCTTCACCTCGTCGTCGCCGACGCTGACGCCGCTTTCGATCTTCGCGCGCTGCAGCCGCTGCCACGCGATCTCCGCCTGGATCTGCCGGCGAAGCGACTTGATCGAGGAGTGGTTGGCCGCGAGGAAGGACGCCAGCTGGTCGGGCGTCTGCTTCACGTTGCCGGCAACGCGGGTGACGGTCTTGTCGATATCCGAGTCCTTGACGTCGATCTTCTCGGCCGTTGCAGCCTGGATCTCGAGAGTCTCGTCGATCAGGTTGCGAAGGATCTGCTGGCGGAGGTTCTCGATTTCGCCCTCCGGAATCTGGCCGCCGTTGGCGATCGCCAAAAGCGCGAGGCGCTGGTCGATGTCGGTCTGAGTGATCACCTCGCCGTTGACGATCGCGGTCGCCTTGACGACCGAAGGCATCCTGTTCCCGAACAGCTCGGGGTTGTCGGGCAGCTTGAGGGCGCTGGTGCTGCTGGCGGGGGCGGACGGTTGCTCGTCGCTGTCCTGCTGCGCGTAGGCGGCGGTGCCGGCAAGGATTGCAAGCGCTGCAGCCGCCCAACGCACGCGCGCCTGCTTCAGTCCAAAAGCTCTGACCACGATCGAAATTTCCCTTTATCCCCAGCCCAATAGACGAAGCCGTTTAGCGAAGCCCGCTGAACGCAGGCTTAGCGGCCAATACCCTTCAAGTTCAAATGAAGAGCGAAGGTGCTTCCTTTCCGGAAGGTCCCGATACGCTCATAGTCGCGCCGCCACGTTAGGCCAAGCTCCAGGCATTCATCCTCATAAGCGATGCCCAGGCGATGGCGGACCGGGGTGAAGCCGTCCGACATGGAAAGCGGGTCTTCCTGCTTGCCCGTCAGGTCGATGACGGTCGCTCCGAAGACCGACCAGTAACGCGCCAGGAGGACTCGGCCCGCCAGGCGAATCTCCTCGCGGTCGCTGAGGTCCTCGATTGCGGGATCGATGTTACGGTTGAGCCGCAGGTAGCCGACCTGCGCATAAGTCTGCTCGCTGCCTACGGTGAGGTCTACCTCGTTGCGCCGAACGGCGAGATTGTCCTTGTCGAGACGAAAGCGCTGAGTGAGGTCGATGTATCGGCCATAGCGGATTCGCGTTCTTCCGACGATGTCTGAAACACGGTCGGTAAGTCCCGTTCCTTCCGGGAAAATGGCGCGCCGCGCGATTCGATAGCTCTGCCCGATCGTGGACGTGATCGACAGCCTCGGCCGCTCGAACGACCAGTCGACTCCGTAGGTGACTCGCGACGCGTCCTCCCAGCGGTCGTAGCCAGGGAAGCGGTTGAGCGCGAAGAGATTGCTGTCCTCGAGGTCGATCGAACGGGCGTCCTCGTTGGGGATGTCGAAGTTGGGGGTGTGCGGAGTGATCACCAGCTGCACGCGCGGGACGAGGCGCTGGAACCCGCCGAACAAAGGCCCGACCAGCGGCCATTTCATGTCGGCGGCGAGAGCTCCGATCCAGCGTGAGTGCCAGCCGTTCGTGCCGCGGTAGATGGCGACTTCGGTGCTCTGGGCGTCGTCCGTGTGATAGACGTCGCCGCGCGAATAAGCGGTGAGCGTCAGCTCCTGCCCCCAGGGCGTGAGGCGCCGCAGGTCCCAGCGGGCGCTGGCGAACGCACGCTGCGTGTCCTGTCCTTCGACGCGCAGGATCGAAAGGCTGTTCGCCTGCACCTCGATCTTGCCTCCGAGAACCGGATCCGGGGACCGGAACCGAGCGTCGATCGCCGGCAGTGCGATGGGCATTCGTTCCTGCTCGTCTTCGGGGCGCAGGCCCTGGAAGGCCCAACCGGCGATCGTAACGTAGCTGTTGGGACTGATCCGCTCCGCGTTGATCACGTTGCGCAGCCGGTCGTCGCGAGTGATGTCGTATCGGCGGGTGACCGTTTTGTCGCTCGCTGCGCGAAGCGATGTCGTGATGCTCCACAGGGGATCCAGCTGGAACTTGCCGTTTGCTTCGAAATAGCCGCGCAAACCCTTGCGGTTGTTTGCGCTGGTCGCGGTCAAGTCTGCGCTTTCGATGGTGCCGTAGGTGAGGAAGCCGCTGACCTGGAAGGCGCCGATATGATCGAGTTGGCGGTACTTCGCCTCGATCGCCGGGAAGACGCCCGTGTAGACATGCGGCGTCACCGTGAGGTCGCGATTGGACGCGATCTGCCAGTGATAGGGGACGGCGAGCTCGAAGCCTTTCTTCGTCGATATGCTGAAATCGGGCACGAGCCAGCCCGTGGACCCCTGGTTACTGGTGTTGATCGAAAAGACCGGGAGCAGCGGCAGGGTCATCCCGAACAGCTGGAACCTGCCGCCCCGGAAGCGGACGCGGTTGTGCTCCGGATCGTCGATGACCTGCGCAGCGGTGATCGACCAGCTCGGTCGCCTGGGGCAGCCGGTCGGGCTGGTCACGGGGCAGGGAGAATAAATCGCGTTCTCGAGGGTGATGACCTGCCCGGAGCGGGTGCCTCGGCTAGCGGCGATTCGGCCGCCGCTCTCCAGCACGACCAGCAGGTTCTCGACGGTCCCGTCGCGCAGCGTGTCGGTCAGCACCACATTGTTGCCGAGGAGCTTGTCGCCCTGTGGCGTCAGCACCACGACGTTGCCGAGCGCTCGGACTTCGCCGGACTTCCGATCCCACACGACCTGGTCCGCGGCGAGGTAATTGCCTTCGCGCGACATGCGCACCGCGCCGGTCGCGGTCACCACGTCGGCGTCCGTGTCGTAGGTGACCTGGTCGGCGCTGAATTCGATGATCTCTTCAGGCGTGGGTGGCGTCGGCTGCGGCGATGGCGCAGCCACGCTCTGAGCCGCCGCGCCGGCCGGAACTCCCAGCACGAGCGGAAGAGCAGTCCACCAGGCGTATCTCGTCACCAAACCCTTGTCCCGCCCGTCCGACTGCCTTCCTGATCATGTTTGCCTATCGCCTCGCTCGCCGCCCGACAATCACCCTCCGGGCCTTTGCCAAGCAGCACGCCGCATCCTAAGGCGCGTCGCGACGTTTCGTTTCCAAGGAATAAGTGAATGCAAGTCCGTTTTGCCGACCGCCTTCCCGACGGCGACTTTGCTCTCGTGCTTCCTGCTTCGGGGGCGGACGCCGAGTCCGTCCGGAATTTCGGCGGCGACCTCGCCGACGCGCTCTCGAGGCAACGGTTCGACGGCGAGCCGGGCAGCACGGCGGAGCATTTCTCGAGCGGGCGGCGAATCGTCGTGGTCGGGGTCGGCAAGGACGGACAGGCCGGCGAGGGGCCGGAGAAGCTCGGCGGCAATGCCGTCGCGAAGCTCCTCACTTCCGGCGAGAAGCGCGCCGTCGTCGACCTCACCGCGGCGGGCTATTCTGCCGATGCGGCGGCGAAGGTGGCCCTCGGAGTCGCGCTCCGGTCGTGGCGCTATGACCGGTATCGAACGAGGCTGAAGGACAAGCAGAAGCCGACCCTCGAGGAGGTGACGATCGTCGGCGGCGCGGACGGAGCGGAGCAGCGTTACCGCTCGCGCTGGGAGCCGGTCGTTCAAGGCGTGTCGCTCACCCGCGAGCTGGTCACGGAGCCGGCGAACATCATCTACCCCGAGACCTTCGTGGAGCGCGTTCGGGCGTCGCTCGAAGGGACCGGCGTCGAGATCGAAGTGCTCGACCGCGCGGCGATGGAGAAGCTGGGCATGGGAGCTCTGCTCGGGGTTGCCCAGGGATCCGTCAGGGAAGCGAGGCTCCTCGTCCTTCGCTGGAATGGCGGCGGCGAAGGCCAGCCAACCGCCTTCGTCGGAAAGGGCGTGACGTTCGACACCGGGGGAATCTCGATCAAGCCCGCTGCCGGCATGGAAGCCATGAAATGGGACATGGGCGGCGCGGGCGCGGTCGCCGGGGCGCTGAAGGCTCTCGCCCTGCGCAAGGCGAAGGCGAACATCGTCGGCATCTGCGGCCTCGTCGAGAACATGCCGGGCGGGAATGCGCAGCGCCCAGGGGACGTGGTCACGACCATGTCCGGCCAGACGGTGGAGGTGATCAACACCGACGCCGAGGGGCGCCTCGTGCTCGCCGATGCGGTCACTTACGTTCAGCGCAACTACAAGCCGGGCACGATCGTCGACCTGGCCACGCTCACCGGAGCAATCCTGATCAGCCTCGGTCACGAATGGGCGGGACTCTTCTCCAACAATGAGGAACTCGCCGGCAAGCTGTCCAAAGCGGGCGAGGAGAGTGGCGACAAGCTGTGGCGAATGCCTCTCGCGGACACGTTTGACCGGCTGATCGATTCGCCGATCGCCGACATGAAGAATGTCGGACCGCGCGAGGGCGGCTCGATCACCGCGGCGCAGTTCATCCAGCGCTTCATCGAGGAC
>DASVXR010000187.1:0-17153 GCA_036392595.1 Sphingomicrobium sp. | reverse complement strand
CAAGCTGTCGAAAGCGGGCGAGGGGAGCGGTGACAAGCTGTGGCGAATGCCGCTCGCGGACACGTTCGACCGGCTCATCGATTCGCCGATTGCGGACATGAAGAATGTCGGACCGCGCGAAGGCGGCTCAATCACCGCTGCGCAGTTCATCCAGCGCTTCATCGAGGACGGTGTGAAGTGGGCGCATGTCGACATGGCGGGCAAGGCCTGGTCGGACAAGGCGACGGCGACCTATGACAAGGGCGCGACCGGCTTCGGCGTCAGGCTGCTCGACCAATATGTCGAGGACGTCATCGAGGCCTGAGGCCCGGCCGTGCAGGTCGATTTCTATCAGCTTGGAGCGACGCCGCCCGAGCAGGTGATCGCCAGCATCGCCGAGAAGCTGCTCGCCCAGGATTCGCGCTTGCTGATCGTCGCGGAGGAGGAGGGGCTAATCGCCCGTCTCGACCGGATGCTGTGGGACCAGGGCAACGCCAGCTTCCTGCCGCACGGGCTTGCCGGCGGAGCGGACGATGCTCGCCAGCCCATTCTCTTGTCCACCAGCCCGGACGCTCCGAACCGGGCGAGGAACATGCTCATCGCCGACGGCCAGTGGCGCGATGCCGCGCTGGCCTATGACCGGGCCTTCTACCTGTTCGACGCAGGCACCCTCGAGGGCGCGCGGCTTGCCTGGAAGCTGCTTGCCGGAAGGGAAGGGGTCGAGCGGCGCTATTGGGCCCAGGTGGACGGGCGCTGGAAACAGCAGGCGTGAGGGTTGCGGCCCCGCGGAAGCGCGGCTAGGCGGCGCGCAAATCCCATCCCATCCAGTCACAGGAGACCGCTCGGCCATGGCCGTCACGCGCACCTTTTCGATCATCAAGCCCGATGCCACTCGCCGCAACCTGACCGGCGCCATCACGAAGATGCTGGAGGACGCCGGGCTGCGGGTGGTGGCATCCAAGCGCATCCGAATGACCCGCGAGCAGGCGGAGGGCTTCTACGCTGTCCACAAGGAGCGGCCCTTCTACAATGATCTCTGCACCTTCATGACCTCGGGCCCGGTCGTGGTGCAGGTCCTCGAGGGTGAAGACGCGGTGAAGCTCAATCGCGACGTCATGGGCGCGACGAACCCGGCCGATGCCGCCGAGGGCACGATCCGCAAGACCTATGCGGAGTCGATCGAAGCCAACTCCGTCCACGGCTCGGACAGCGACGAAAATGCCAGGATCGAGATCGACTTCTTCTTCAAGCCCGACGAAATCGTTGGCTAGCGGCTCAAGCTGACCAGGTGGAGCGAGCGGCCGCCGAACAGGCCGCCGCCCTCCCAGCGATAGCGCAGGACATAGCTTCCGCCGCCGCGGCGCTCGGCCCCCATCTCGACGTAACGGGCGTCGATCCGCACCGGCACGCTCTCGGTCACGTCCTTAGGCTCCTTGCGATTCTTGAGCGCGGTCTCAACGTCGCCCGCCGACAAGCGGCCGTCGCTACCGATTTCGATGGCGGACGCGCCCTTGATCGTAACGGTGAGGGATTCGAGAGCATGCGATGAATCGGCGGGCACGATCGTCAGCGTACGGCCGTCACCATCCGCGCTGGCCCGCAGCCTCAGCGGAACCATTTGCCGCTGCTCGACGACCCTGGTCGGCTTGTCCTGATTGCTGCTTTTCCAGGCGATCCAGACGCCCGCCGCCGAGACAATCAATGCGGCAAGGGCGATTAGTTCGCCGAGGCTGATCCAGCGGCGGCGCGATTCCTGTGTGCTCATCGCCCCCCAGCTTCGAGCAAGCGGCGCGGGGCCGCAAGCTCCCAGCTTTGAGCAATGCGGTCCGAGACATGATCCCAGTCGACGTCATCACCGGCGAGGTTGATGGAGAGCCAGGTCGGCATATACGCCGGCTTGGAATAGGTCTCCGGATCGGCCTCGAGCAGCATCGCCTGCTCATCGAGGCCGCTGACCCGCACGCATACGACGGTCTTTCCGTCGCCGTGATGATTCTCGCGGAATTGGGCGAATTGCTTGCCGGCGACGAAGAAGGTCGGCTGACCGTGCGAGAGGCGCTCCTCCGTTTCTGGCAGTTCGAGCGCGGTAGCTCGGACTTTGGCGAGCGCCTTGTCGTTCATCGCTGCACGAACTCGCTGAGGACCCGGGGGTAGAGCTGGTGCTCGGCCATTAGCACTCGGCGCTGCAACTCTTCCGGCGTGTCGCCCGCCTCGATCGCCACTTCCGCCTGGCCGAGGACCTCACCGGCGTCGAGCTCCTCGGTGACCAGGTGGACCGAACAGCCGCTCAACGCGTCACCGGCCTCGATTGCTCGCCGGTGCGTATCGAGCCCGCGATATTTGGGGAGGAGCGACGGGTGGATGTTGAGGATGCGCCCGCGCCACTCCTCGATGAACCAGGGCGAGAGGATTCGCATGAAACCCGCGAGCGCGATGGTGCCGATGCCGTGCTGGTCGAGGATGCCGCTCAGCGTCCGGTCCCATTGCTGCTTGTCCATGCCCTTGCTCTCGATCGCCCAGGTCTCAACGCCGGCGGATCGGGCGTAGTCGAGGCCGGCGGCATCCGGCTTGTTCGACGCGACCAGCGCGACTTCATAGCCGCTAGCGCGCTCGATCAGCGCTCTCATGTTGCTTCCGCGACCGGAGATCAGGACCGCAACGCGCTTCGGGTCACGCATGGTGCGTCGCGGACCAGTCCCTGTCCGAGTTCCAGGTGCCGGACGAGCCGCGAACGGTGCAGCCACGCTGCCCCGGTTCGATGCGGCCGATCTCGAAGACCATTTCGCCAGCGCCCTCCAGTGTGTTGGACACGGAATCCGCTTCATCCGGAGAGACGATGACGGCCATGCCGATGCCGCAGTTGAAGGTGCGAGCCATCTCCTGCGGAGCGATTCGCCCGCCCTCCTGGAGCATGGAGAAGACGGGCGGCAATTCCCACCGACCGGTATCGACAAGCGCGTGGCAGCCTTCGGGAAGGACCCTCGGGATATTTTCGAGGAGCCCGCCGCCAGTGATATGCGCCAAGCCGTGGATACGGCCCTCCTGGACGACGGGCAGGAGCGAGCGGACATAGATTCGGGTCGGCTCGAGCAGCGCCTCGCCGAGCGACCGGCCCTCGGTGGATGGGAACGACTTGCCGAGGTCCCATCCCTCGTCAGCGATGATGCGCCGCACGAGCGAAAAGCCGTTGCTGTGAACGCCCGAGCTGCCGAGGCCGAGGATCAGGTCCCCAGGCCGGATGTCCGCGCCGGTCAGCACTTTGTTGCGCTCGACCGCGCCGACGCAGAAGCCGGCGAGGTCGTAATCGCCGGCCGCATACATCCCGGGCATTTCGGCGGTTTCGCCGCCGATCAGCGCGCAGCCCGCCTGCCTGCACCCTTCTGCAATGGACGCCACGACGGCCGCCGCAACCTTATTGTCGAGCTTCCCGGTCGCATAATAGTCCAGGAAAAACAGGGCCTCCGCTCCCTGGACGATGAGGTCGTTGGCACACATCGCGACGAGGTCGATGCCGACTCCGTCGTGCAGCCCGGTCTCGATCGCCAGCTTGAGCTTGGTCCCGACCCCGTCGTTCGCCGCGACGAGCAGCGGGTCGCGATAGCCGGCGGCCTGCAAATCGAAGAAGCCGCCGAAGCCGCCGAGCTGGGCATCGGCGCCCGGTCGCGCAGTCGACTTGGCGAGCGGCCCGATGGCCTTAACGAGCGCATTTCCGGCGTCGATCGACACGCCCGCGTCGGCATAAGTCAGGGGCTTGTGGCTCATCTTGCGGGCGCACTAGAGACAAGCCGCTTGGATTTCCACGCCGTTGTCGCCAAAAGACCCCGCGAATGCTTCGCCGCCGCTTTGCCGTCCTCTTGACCGTCTTGCTCGCGATCGCCGGAGTCTCCGGCGTGCTCTACGCGCAACTGGAGACCGGCGATCGCGGGATCCTGCCGATCGACAGCTCCGGTACGCTGGAGGTCACGGGCATCCATGTCGATGTCGGCGGTGCCGACGCTCAGTCGGCGCGCTACGCCGGCTGGCGCATTGCCCAGCGGCTGGGCTTCAGGGCGCTCTATGCCAAGATGCACAACGTCCCGATCAGCCAGGCGCCGAACCTTCCCGATCCGACACTCGACGATATCGTGAGCTCGATCAGCGTCGAGCGCGAGCAGATCGGGCCCAATCGCTACATCGCCGATCTCGGCATCCTGTTCGATCGAGCGCGAGCCGCGCAATTCCTTGGAGTCGAAGGCGGCGAGATCCAGCGCTCGGAGCCGATGCTGCTGATCCCGGTGATCGTCACCGGCGGCACGGCGACCAGCGTTGAGCTGCGCAACGCCTGGCAGAGGGCCTGGGCGCAGTTCCGAACGTCGCAAAGCCCGATCGACTATGTCCGGGTGAGCGGCATGGGAGTCGATCCGATGCTGATCAACGCGGCGCAGACGCAGCGTCCGGGCCGCGGATGGTGGCGCAACATCATCGACCTCTACGGAGCCGCCGACATCCTCGTCGCCGAAGTGCAGCTTCAGCGGCTCTATCCCGGCGGGCCGGCGAGGGCCCGTTTCATAGGCCGGCACGGACCGGACAATGAGGTGGTGGGCGGCTTCACCCTGACCGCGGCCAATGGCGACATCGCAGCGATGATGGCCGAAGGCGTGCGCCGGATGGACGAGCTCTTCTCGAACGCGTTGGCGGCCGGGCGGCTGGTGCGCGACACGTCGCTCAACCAGCCTCCGCCGCCGGTCCTTCCCGAAGTGCCCGTCGAGAAGCCGGTTGCTCCAGTGTCGCAGTTCAACTCCTACCAGGTCCAGGTCACGGGCTCGAACGTCAACTTCTACAATTTTGCGATGGCGCACCTGCGCACGCTGCCCGGGGTGCAGTCGGCGACTCCGCAGCAGATCAACCCAGGCGGCACCAGCTACATCCTCGTCAGCTACAGGGGCGATATCGCACAGCTCGCCGCGGCACTAAGCGGTCGCGGCTGGATCGTCGATTTCTCCGGAACGGTGGTGAGGATGCGCGCAAGCTCCGACAAGCCGCCCGCGCTTCCGCCGCCTCCGGTGCAGCCGCAACCCGCGACGGCGCCGCCTTCGCAACCGACCACGAACAAGGTCGGGACCGAATGAAGCGCGGCCCGGACCAGATCGCGCTTCCGCTCGACTGGCCGCAGACCGAGGGCGACGCCCGTTTCATCGTCTCCGAGGCGAACCGGGAAGCCTTCGAGCATTTCCGCAGCTGGAGCATGTGGCCGGTCAAGGCGACGATCCTGACCGGTCCGCGCCGGTCCGGTCGGACGCTGCTCGCGCGCAGCTTCGTCGAGCGAGTCGGCGGACGCCTGTTCGACGAGGCTGAAGAGAGGGACGAGGAGGAGCTGTTCCACGCCTGGAACCAGGCGCAGGACACCGGCCGCCCGCTGGTGATGGTCGCTGATGAAGTTCCCCCCGCCTGGTCGCCCCGGCTGCCGGATTTGAAGACGCGGCTTGCGGTGACCCCGGTCACGAGCATCCATCACCCGGACGACGCCCTGTTCGCCGGCCTGATTCAGCTTTTCTTCGCCGATCGCGGACTGCACATTCCCGGCGATGCGCTGCGCTTCATGGCGGAGCGCCTGCACCGCGACTACTGGACTGCCGAGCGAGCGGTGGAGGCGGTGGACAGGTTCGCCATTGCCGAACGCGCGCGCCTAAGCCTGCCGACGATCCGGCGAGCGCTGATCGAGGCGAGGATGATCAGCGAGGCGGCCTAGCCGCAGATCACCGACATTACGCGGTTCTGCTGATCGAGCCGCACAGTCACCCGGCTCTCGTTATATTCCATTGTGATCAGCGCGCCGAAAGGCACCCAGCGAAGCTTCGGGGCGCGTGCCGCAGCCATGACTTGAGCCGCGAGCTCCGTGCTGGCCCGCTGGCCCTTGAACGTGTCGAGCGCGTCCGACCTCTCGCATTTGGAGCCCTCCGGAACCTGAAAGGTCCCGACGTGCCTCGTCCCTGCGGAAGCGCAGGCGGCAAGGGCCAGGGGAGCGAGGAGCAGCAGCTTACGCATCGACCGGCTCCTCCTCCTTCACCACGCGGCTCATCTTGAGCTTGCCATTTTCGATGGCGAAGGCGAGGCGGCCCTCGACCAGGTCCAGAGCGTCCTTGCCGAACTCTTCATAGCGCCAGCCTTCGAGGATCTTCAGGCCCTTGCGCACACCCGCGGCGAGCGCTTCGAGATCGTCGGAACGGGCGATGAGCCGGGCGGCGACGCCCGTCTCCTTGGCACGGATCTTCAGCAGCAGCTTCAGCAGGTCACTCACCAGCGCGCCGTCCTTCGTCAGGCCTGGGCGGCGGGGCTCCCGGTCGGGGAGCTCGCTCGGGTCGAGCGGCTTGGCCGCGGCGATCGCCGCCATGAGCCGTGAACCGATGTCATTATTCTTCCACCCCGCGGAAAGGCCGCGGATGCTTCCGAGATCGTCCTGCGTCTTGGGCGGATGGAGGACGATTTCGGTCAGCGTATCGTCCTTGACGATGCGGCCCCGAGGCAGGTTCTTCGAGCGCGCCTCAGTCTCGCGCCACGCGGCGAGCGCCTTCAGGCGGCCAAGAACGGCGGGGTTGCGGCTCGGAAGCTTGAGGCGCTTCCATGCATCCTTCGCTTCGAAGGCGAAGCTCGAGGGGTCGGCCAGTCGCTCCATCTCCTCGTCCAGCCAGGCGCCGCGGCCCGTTTTCTTCAGCTTGTCCACCATCCGTGGAAAAATCGCCGCGAGGTGAGTGACGTCGGCGATCGCATAGTCGATCTGGCGCTTGTCGAGCGGACGGCGACTCCAGTCCGTAAACCGCGCACCCTTGTCGAGGCTGTGGCCCAGCAGGCTCTCGATGAGGTTCGAATAACCGATCTGCTCGCCATGGCCGAGCGCCATCGCCGCGATCTGCGTGTCGAACAGCGGATGCGGCACTTTGCCTGTCAGATTATGGATGATCTCAAGGTCCTGCCCTCCGGCATGGAAGACCTTCAGCACTTCCTCATTGTTCACGAACAGGTCGAGCAGGGGCTTCAAGTCGATGCCCTCGGCCTTTGGATCGACCGCCGCGGCTTCCTCGCTGCTCGCGACCTGGATCAGGCAGAGGTCCGGCCAATAGGTATTCTCGCGCATGAACTCGGTGTCCACGGCGACGAAGGGCTGCTGGGCAAGGCGCTCGACGAGCGCTTTGAGCTCGTCCGATTTTGTAATTAACGGGTGGATACGCATGAGTCTTGCCGCGGCTTTAGCGGCGCGTCCGCGGGTTGACAAAAGTGAACGAGGCGGGATGAAGCGCGACCGCGCGACAATCCCCGCCTCGTCATCCCCGCGAAGGCGGGGACCCAGTCAAAAAGATAGATTCCCGCTTCCGCGGGAATGACGAAAGAGAAGAATGCACGCCTATCGCACCCACCATTGCGCCGAGCTGCGCAAGAGCAATGTCGGCGAGACGGTCCGCCTGTCGGGCTGGATTCACCGGAAGCGCGACCATGGCGGAGTGCTGTTCGTCGATCTTCGCGACCATTACGGCATCACCCAGGTCGTTGCCGACCAGGACAATCCCGTCCAGCAGCTGCTCGATTCGCAGAAGCTCGAGTCGGTGGTGACCGTGACCGGCGAGGTGGTCGCCCGCGCCGCCGACGCGGTGAACCCGAAGCTTCCGACCGGGGAGATCGAGGTCATCGCTCGCCAGGTCGAAGTGCAATCGGCCGCGGCCGAGCTGCCGATGCCCGTTGCGGGTGAGGCGGACTATCCCGAGGAAATCCGCCTCAAGTACCGCTACCTCGACCTCCGCCGGGAGCAGGTTCACGCCAACATAATCCTGCGCTCGTCGGTCATCACGTCGATCCGCCGCCGGATGATCGAGCAGGGCTTCACCGAATTCCAGACGCCGATCCTGACGGCGAGCTCTCCCGAAGGCGCGCGTGATTACCTGGTGCCCAGCCGGGTGCATCCGGGCAAGTTCTACGCGCTCCCGCAGGCGCCGCAGATGTTCAAGCAGCTGATCATGGTCGCGGGTTTCGACCGCTATTTCCAGATCGCGCCCTGCTTCCGCGACGAGGACGCGCGCGCAGACCGCAGCCCGGGCGAATTCTACCAGCTCGACTTCGAGATGAGCTTCGTCACGCAGGACGACGTCTTCGCGGCGATTGAGCCGGTGCTCTCCGGCGTGTTCGAGGAGTTCGCTAACGGCAAAAGCGTCACTCCGGCCGGCGAATATCCTCGCATTCCGTACAGGGAAGCGCTGCTTAAGTACGGCACCGACAAGCCGGACCTGCGCAATGCCATCCTGATCGCGGACGTCGGTGAACATTTCAAAGGCTCGGGCTTCGGGCTGTTCGCCGGACTAGTCGAAAAAGGGGCGGTCGTCCGCGCGATCCCCGCGCCTGGCACTGCCGAGAAGAGCCGCAAGTTCTTCGACGACATGAACGAGTGGGCGCGGAGCGAAGGCTTCGCCGGGCTCGGCTATGCCACTCGGAAGGGCGGCGAGTGGGGCGGACCGATCGCCAAGAACCACGGCGAGGAGGGCATGAACCGCCTCGCCGAGCAGATGGGACTTGGCCCCGACGACGGAATCTTCTTCGCCGCGGGGAAGGAAGAGGATGCGGCGAAGCTCGCCGGCCTGGCACGCACGCGCGTCGCCGAGCAGCTCGACCTGCTCGAGAAGAACGCCTTCCGCTTCTGCTGGATCGTCGATTTCCCCATGTTCGAGTTCAATGACGAGCAGAAGAAGATCGACTTCTCCCACAACCCGTTCTCGATGCCGCAGGGCGGGATGGAGGCGCTGGAGAGCAAGGACCCGCTCGAGATCCTCGCCTGGCAGTACGACATCGTCTGCAACGGCGTGGAGCTGAGCTCCGGCGCGATCCGCAACCATCGCCCGGACATCATGTACAAGGCCTTCGAGATCGCCGGCTATACGCGCGAGGAAGTCGACACGAACTTCTCGGGCATGATCAACGCCTTCAAGTTCGGCGCTCCGCCGCACGGCGGCTCGGCGCCGGGGATCGACCGCATCGTCATGCTTCTCGCCGACGAGCCGAACATCCGCGAGGTCATCCTCTTCCCGATGAACCAGAAGGCGGAGGATTTGATGATGAACGCTCCGTCGGAGGTCGATCCGAAGCAGCTCAAGGAACTCAACATCAAGATCGTGCTTCCCGGCTGAGAGGGCGACCGGCTCAATTTGAGACGAACGGCGCCCCCTGTGCCGCCGATTTCATTGGCGCTCTCCGGACCGTTGGTTAAACCAGCCTGATGGACGAGCGGCCTGGTCTGGACAGCGCGAAAGACTATGATTCGACGCTCGTTGCGCTGCGCGATCATCTGACGGAGCTGCAGCTGCCGCAAATTGTGCACGGTCGCCGGGCCATCATCCTGTTTGAAGGACCCCAGGGAACCGGCAAGCGGCACGTCCTGCGCCAGCTCGCGGCCGCGTTCGACCCTTGCCATTATGCCGTCCATTGCACGCGCTGGGAGCGTCGGGAGGCGGCCGAGGGACATTGGCTCGCGCGCTTCTGGAGGCAGCTGCCGGCCGCGGGCGACACGTCGATCTTCTTTCGCAGCTGGTACCGCCGAGTGCTCGACGACCGAATCCACCGCAACGTGGACGAGAAGACGGTCTGGCGGGCATTCGACGAGATCAATGAGTTCGAGGCGCAGCAGCGCGATTACGGGACCCTGATCCTCAAGCTCTATTTCGAGGTCAGCCCGGAGGTGCAGGAGGCGCGTCTCAGGCAACGCTCGGAGGACCCCTGGCTGCGCGTGCTCCGCAGCGATGCTCCGGTGAGAGTCAGCGATCCGGCTTATGCCGAGGCGCTTCGGGACCTGCGCCGGAACTCGGACACGCGCTGGTCGCCGTGGCGCACGATCGACGGGAATGACGAAGCGGCGGCGACGATTGCGGCGCTGAGCGCGATCGCTGACGCCTGGGCGGAGGCTATGCCCGCGGACCCGCCGCAGGCCGTCGACGATCCTACTCCGGATAGTCGATCGCCATCACCTCGTAGCTTTTCTCGCCGCCCGGCAGCCTGACGATCCGCTCGTCGCCGACTCGAGCGCCGATCAGCGCTCGGGCGAGCGGAGCGCTCCAGCCGATCTTTCCCGCGGACGCATCGGCCTCGTCGTCGCCGACGATGGTGAGAACCCGACGATTATCGTCCTCGTCCGCGAGCTCGACGGTTGCTCCGAAGCGGACTTGGCCGCGCGCCTCCGCCGCCTGTCTCGAGGGATCAACGACTTTCGCCTGCTTCATGATCTTCGCCAGGTGCGCGAGCCGGCGGTCGATCTCGCGCAGGCGCTTCTTGCCATAGAGGTAATCGGCGTTTTCCGACCGGTCGCCTAGCGAGGCTGCCCATGACACGATCTCGACGATCTTCGGCCTCTCGACTCCGAACAGCTCGTCATATTCGGCGCGGATTCGGCCGAGGCCTTGCGGAGTGATGTAGCGGGGCGAGTCAGCCATGACGGCGGACTATCAGCCCGGGATGCTCTTTCCCAAATAGCGGGACACGTGAACCGCGGCCTGCTGCTGTGCGGGCGATCGCATCGAATCATAGACGACGCTGTTTTCGATCACGCGCTGAACATAGGCCTTGGTCTCGGTGTAGGGGATCGCCTCGATCCACTTCAGCACATCGACCTGGCCGCGCGGATCGCCATATTGACGGACCCACTTGCCGACATTGCCGGAGCCCGCATTGTAGCTCGCGACCGCGAGCGGGACGTTGCCGTCCCAGATGTTCAGCATGCGCTGGAAATAGGCAGAGCCGATCATGACGTTGTAATTGGGGTCGCTGATCAGTCGATAGCTGTCGAAGCCCACGCCCATCTTGCCCGCCTGCTCGCGCGCCGTTCCGACCATCAGCTGCATCATCCCGCGAGCGCCCGCGTGGCTCACGGCATAGGGATCGAATGAGCTTTCCTGACGGGTGATCCCGTGGGCCAGTGACCAGAGTTGCGGGGACACGGAGGAGGGCAGGGTCGGGAAGGCTTCCCGCACGTAGAACATCGAGCCTTTGATCCGCGCCTCTCGGGCGACCCACACTGGCAGGTCCTGGCGTCCGATCTGTCGCCCAAGCTCGACCGCCAATCCTCGATCCGGGTCATTGTCGAGCGACTGCGCCAGCGCCCGGACGAACAAGGCCTGCTCCGTCGAGGCGCCCTGCTGCCCGAGCATGCGCACGGCCTGAACGAGGCGATTGTTGTAGAACGCCGTCCGCTGGGCCGGAGTGGCCGTCATTGCGGCTACGGACTGCTGCGGCGCCGGAACGGACTTGCCGAGCCGTTCAAGCGCGAGCTGGCCATAGAACAGCTCGGGATATTGCGCGGCCGCAGCGAAATAAGCGTTCGCCTGCTGGAACTGGCCGGCCGCGAGAGCGGCTCGGCCCGCCCAGTAATTGCCCTTGGTCTGCACCTGGAGCGAACGTCCTGCGCGCGCGTAGGCGTCGAACATGGCAATGGCGCTCGCGGGCCGGGCGGTGCGGTCGAGAGCCGCCATCCCCGCCAGCCAAACGAGGCTCGTGTAATCGTCGCGCGCGCCGATCGGCTGCTGAGCGATGGTCTGGCCTTCCGGAAGCGCGTCGCTGAGGTGCCGTGCGATGTTGAAGGCCGTGTCCCACTGCCGGTCCTGCGCGGCCCCGCTCGCGAGCAGCCAGAGCATGTCGTAGAAGCGCTGCGGGTCCGCCGGGCGATAGACGAAGTCGTGCTGGCGGGCGGCAAGGTCCCGCGCGGCCTGCTCGTAACCGCGGTCCCGCAAATAGCGCGCGCGATCCATCATCAAGCCGGCATCGCTGGTCACCGTGCCGATCACCGCCTGGTAGAGGCTTTCCGCGTCGGGCGAATTGCGCTGCATGCCGATTCGGGCGGCGAAGGACGCCTGGCGGGCCGGCGTTGCCATCGAATAGAATCGGGCCGCATCGTCAACTTTCTTGGCGAAGAGCAGCGAATCGATCCGCCGGTCATGATCGGCCGTCGTGAAGGCACCGCCATAGCGCGCCCAGATACTCTGCTCGTCCGTTCCACTGAGATCGTCCGAAGCCCAGGCGTTGCGGGCGGCGTCGAGCGCCTCGGGCATTCGACCGCTCGCGGCATAAGCGTCGGCGAGACGAGCCCAGCCGCCGCCGGTGGTCGGTTTGTCATTGGCGAAGAAAGCGATGACCGTGGCCGGATTCTCTCCCGGCTGCATCGCGGCCTCAGCCCAGCGGCGAAGCTTGGCCTCCTCGGGCCAGCGGGGATTGGCGATCAGGAAGCGGGCATAGTCCGCGAAGCTGTAGCCGCTGCTCTGCCGAAGCCGGCGCCAGTCGTTGATCGATGAGGCGACGCTCGGCGCGGAATAGGCGGGGGCGACCGCGTAGGTCGCAGGATATTGAGCCGAGCTCGACGGCGCGGTCAGGAGAAGGACAGGAAGAATCACAGCAGCACGCCACATGCTGGACATTTTGCCGTCCCGCTCCTTATCAGCCAGTGAATAGGGCCAATCTGTCCACAGAAAACTCCCGGCCGAGGAGGCAAGTTCATGTTTTTCGGGTCAATTCCGGCACTGGTGACGCCATTTTCAGGCGGCCGTGTCGCGGAGGACACATTCCGCGAGTTCGTCGAGTGGCAGATCGCCGAGGGCAGCGACGCGCTGGTGCCCTGCGGGACGACCGGCGAGGTGGCGACGCTCAGCTCGGACGAGCACCGGCACGTCATCGCAACTGCCGTCGAGGTTGCGAGGGGCCGTGTTCCGGTGATCGCCGGGTGCGGCACCTATTCCACCGAGGCTTCCATCGAGAGGACCCGCGCCGCAGCCGACCTTGGTGCCGACGCGGCGCTGATCGTCGTTCCTTATTACAACAAGCCGAGCCAGGCGGGCCTTGCAGCTCATTTCACGGCCATCGCTGAGGCTTCGCCTATCCCCATCGTCGTCTACAACGTGCCGTCGAGGACCGTGGCGGACATCTCGGTCGAGACGCTCGCGCAAATCGCAAAGCATCCGAGGATCGTGGCGATCAAGGATGCGACGGGGAACCTGGGACGAGTGAGCGCGCAGAGGCTCGCCTGTGGCGAAGACTTCATTCAGCTCAGCGGAAATGACGACATGGCCCTGGGCTTCAGCGCCATGGGCGGCGTCGGCTGCATTTCCGTTACTGCCAATGTCGCGCCGAGGCATTGCTCCGATTTCCAGAAAGCGATGCGCGAGGGTCGGTGGGACGACGCATTGAAGCTCCAGGACAAGCTCTACCCGCTTCACGCCGCTCTGTTCACGGACGCGTCGCCGGGGCCGACGAAATATGCGCTGTCCCGCATTCGCAACCGCTTTCCGGCGGACCTTCGGCTGCCGCTGGTCGAACCCTCCGACGCATCGAAGAAGGCCGTCGATGCTGCATTGGAGCATGCAGCTCTTATCTAAGCCCCATGGCCAAGCCGCTTCCCCAGCCTTTCGACAAACAGAAAGTCGTCGCCGAGAACCGGCGCGCGCGCTTCGACTATTTCGTCGAGGATCGGTTCGAGGCGGGCGTCCAGCTGACCGGCACCGAGGTGAAGTCGCTTCGCCAGGGCGAAGGGTCGATCGCCGAAAGCTATGCGACCGTCGAAGGGGAGGAGGTGTGGCTGATCAACAGCCACATCCCCGAGTACAGCCACGGCAACCGCCTCAACCACCAGCCACGCCGTCCGCGCAAGCTGCTGCTGAAGAACAGGGAAATTGCCAAATTGCAGGGCGCAGTGGCTCGCCAGGGGCTAACGCTCGTGCCGCTTTCCATCTATTTCAACGGGGCAGGCCGTGCGAAGGTCGAGCTGGCTTTGGCGCGTGGTAAGAAAGTCCATGATAAGCGTGAGACGGTGAAGGAACGCGACTGGAAGAGGGAGCAGCAGCGGCTGTTGAGGCAGCGTGCCTGAGGCCGTGCTCAAAGGGCCGATGAACTGGCTGCGCCGGCACATCCCGACGCAGGAGTCGCTCGAACGCAACCGGCTGCTCAAGCCCTTCGCCCGTCATTTGGGGCAGCCCGCACTTTGGCGGCTGAACCGCCGCTCCGTTCCGCGAGCCGTGGCACTCGGCCTCTTCGTCGGGGTGATCATTCCCATCATGCACACGGCAATTGCGGCGCTGCTGGCGATTCCCGTGCGGGCGAACATCGCCATCACCGCGATGTTCACGCTGGTGGTCAACCCCCTGACGATCCCGCCCATCTATTATGCCGCCTATCGCCTCGGCGCGTGGGAGCTTCACCATGATGCGGACATCATCAACCCTGCCACCGCCGAGCGGGTGTCCGGCGAGCTCAGCCACATCCTTTTCTGGATCCATCATGCCTCCGGTCCGATCGCCGTCGGAGTGCTGACGATCGCCTTCGCGGCGGCCGCGCTCGGCTATTTGATTTCGGCCGTGCTGTGGCGCTACCGGCTGGGGAACAGGTGGCGCAATCGGAGCGACGCGCGCTCGGAGCCGCCAACGGCGGCCTGACGTTCGTCGGCAAAAAACGACCGTTCGTCGGTTGCCGCTCGCGTCAGCTTCGGTAGGTTCCTCATCAGCAAGCCTTGCATTAGCGGAGGGGTTTAAATGGTTAGAGTTATTGCGTTTCTTGCTGCCACGACGGCACTCGCCGGTTGCGCGGCGAACACGGTTCAGCCGGCGCCTGTGGCTGCGGCGGCAGCCGAGGCAGCGCCGTCCGTTCCAGTCGCTCCTCCGGCGCCGAAGCCGACCTACGGAACGTTCGGGATCGACACGTCCGGCATGAACACGAGCGTTGCTGCCGGCGACGACTTCTTCGAGTTCGCGAACGGCACCTGGGCCAAGAAGACGGAGATCCCGGCTGACAAGGCGCGGTACGGCATGTTCAACGTGCTCGACGACCTTTCCCGCGAGCGTACCCGCACCATCATCGAAGAGCAGGCGAAGGACCCGAACAGCAAGATCGGCGCGGCCTACGCGAGCTTCATGGATGAAGCGGCTGTCGAGTCCAAGGGGCTCACTCCGCTCGAGCCCTGGCTCAACCAGATCCGCGCGGTGAAGTCGAAGGCGGGGCTCCCCAAGCTCTATGCGGACGCTGACGAAATCGGCATCGGCGGACCGTTCCGCATGTTCGTCGGGCAGGACGACAAGGCGCCCGACCAGTACACGCTGAACTTCATCCAGGGCGGCATCGGCATGCCGGACCGGGACTATTATCTCTCCAAGGATCCGAAGCTCGTCGACACCCGGGCGAAGTACCTCGAGCACCTCACCAACGTGCTTAACCTTGCGGGCGAGAAGAATGCCGCTGCTCGAGCGAAGGCGATTCTCGCTTTCGAAACCAGGGTCGCGCAGGCGCACTGGACCCGGACAGACAGCCGGGACGCGGACAAGACCTACAACAAGATGACGCTCGCGCAGCTCAAGAAGCGCGCTCCGGGCTTCGACTTCGCGACTCTCGTCCACGGCATCGGCGCGAACGTCAACGACGTCATCGTCGCCCAGCCGAGCGCCTTTACCGGCGAAGCGGCGGCAATCGCCAAGGCACCGCTGTCCGTCCTCAAGGACCAGCTGCTCGTCCGGTCGATCGACGGCTTTGCGTCATACCTTCCCAAGGCGTTCGACCAGGAGCGGTTCCACTTCTATGGAACGGTGCTGTCGGGAACCCCGCAGCAGGAGCCGCGATGGAAGCGGGCCGTCACCTTCACGGTCGGGACGCTCGGCGACGACGTGAGCAAGCTTTACGTAGCCAAATATTTCCCGCCCGAGACCAAGGCCGCGGCCGACCGGCTCGTCCACAACATCATCGCGGCGATGGACCGGCGCATCGACAAGCTCGAGTGGATGAGCCCGGAGACCAAGACGAAGGCTCACGCCAAGCTCGCCGCCTTCACTCCGAAGATCGGCTATCCGTCGCAGTGGCGCGACATGAGCGGCCTGGTCATCCAGCCCAACGATCTGCTTGGGAATGCCATGCGCTCGAACAAGTTCGATCACGCCTATGAGCTCGGGAAGCTCGGCGGACCGATCCGCCGCTGGGAGTGGGGAATGACCCCGATGACGATCAACGCTTATGCCAATTTCGGCATGGTCGAGATCGTCTTCCCGGCCGCGATCCTCCAGCCGCCCTTCTTCGACCCGAATGCAGATGACGCCGTCAATTATGGCGGCATCGGCTCGGTCATCGGTCACGAGCTCAGCCACCATTTCGACGACCAGGGCGCCAAGTACGACCTCAGCGGCAAGCTGATCGACTGGTGGACTCCGGGGGACAGCAAGGAGTTCCACTCGCGGCTCGACAAGTATGAGCAGCAGATCAACTCCTACGAGCCGCTGCCCGGGATGCACGTCAACGGCAAGCTGACCATGGGCGAGAACGTCGCCGACCTGGCAGGTCTCACCGTGGCGCACGACGCCTACATGGCGTCGCTCGGCGGGAAGGCGCCGCCGGTCATCGACGGGATGACGGCCGACCAGCGCTTCTACCTTGGCTGGGCCCAGGTGTGGCGCTGCAAGAGCCGGGAGGCCGCGCTTCGCCAGCAGCTGCTGACCGACCCGCACTCGCCGTGCCCGGTCAGAACTGACGTCGTCCGGAACATGGACCCGTGGTACTCGGCTTTCGGTGCGAAGCCCGGCCAAAAGCTGTACCTCGCGCCAGCGGATCGCGTCCGCATCTGGTAGGATGCTGAACAGCTGGTAGGATAGCTCCTGCCATGCTGTACCAGGAGCTGCCCCGGATCGATTCCACGCCGCTCGACGGCTGGGGGCGCTGGCTCGTGCCCGCGCTGATCTTCGGGGCGGCCCTGTCGGCCGCTCTGGTCCTTCTGCTGTTCGGGCAGCCGCTGCTTGGTGGAGCGGCGATCCTGGCAGGCGCAGTCGGCGCGGCATTCGCCTACGTTCGAGCGCCGGGACAGAGCCTCCCCGCTGAGCCTCTCGTCGCCGGCCCCGATTATTCAGTGGTCGGATCGGCGCTTGGTCTCACCAAGGAACCCGCGGCGCTCACCTCCGGCGAAGGATCGCTGCTGATCGCCAACACTGCCTACCGCGAGCGCTTCGGCGGCGGCCGCCCGCCGCTCGAGCTGGGAAAGGACGATGACTCGGTCCAGGCGCTGGGCGTCGCCTTTTCGATGGCGCGCCGTGACGGCGCCGGCTGCGTCGCGGGAGTGGCGACCGTCGCGGGCAGCTCGGCGGTGGAGGTCGAGCGGGTCGGTTCGAACGGCGAATTCCTGCTGTGGCGTTTTCCGGATCCGCCGCACGTGGATC
>DASVXR010000186.1:0-3908 GCA_036392595.1 Sphingomicrobium sp. | reverse complement strand
CTGAGGTCGCCGCGGGTTCCGAGGACGCCGCGGAAGTTGGTGTGAGTCAAGTCGCTGATACGCGGACCGCCTTCGACGTTGCGACGAAGCAGCTGGAAGAACGCCAGGTTGAATTGCTGACCCGTCGGACCGAAGAAGGTTTGCGGAGGCGGCAGTGCGCTGCGCGGCTCCGGCCCGACGCCAAGCCCTGGGCCGAAAGGAGCGCCGGCAGCAACCGGGAACCCGCCGACAATCGCGGAGATCAGGTTTTCAGGAGCGCAGATGACGGCCTGTTGCGCCGCTGACATCAGCGGGTTGTCGCAGTTGACGGTCAGCGTGTTCCCGAAATCGCCCGAGGGAGCGATCTGCGCCAGCGTGTGGTCGTCCATGAACATGAACTCGAGATATGGCTTGATCTCGTCGCTCACTTCATAGTTGGCGAAGGCGCCGCCGATGTAGCGCTCGTCGGGCCGCTGGAAATAATTGTACGGGTTGAAGTTGAAGCGGGGACCCGTAGCTCCGATCGTCCCGGGGCCATTTGAGTTTAGCCCCTTCCTTACGAACGACGAAAAGAAAGGAACGGTGACTTTCGCCCCATTTGTCGTGGTAGTCTTCAACGGCCCGTTGAACAGAAAGACGGAGCCCGTCGCGTTCGTCGACGAACCACCGCAAAAGATTGTGCTCGTGGTCGGCGCGGTGCCGTTCAGCGCACACGCGCTGAAGTCGCGGCGCGACTGCAGGACCGGCTGGACCTTGCGGTAGCCGAAATAGGCCATCGCATGGCCACGCCCGTCGTCGAACTTGGCGCCGAGGGAAACGGTGCCGTCGAATGCTCCGCCGCCGGCGACGTTGCCACGGGGGTAGGCGAAGCCGTTTAGACCCTGGGCAATGCGCTCGTTCAGCGCGTCGCAGACTGTACGGCCGGGAGCCGTGGCGCTTGAGATCGACGGGCAATCGTTATTGTGCTGCCAGTAGCTGTAGGTGCCGTCCAGGCGGATACCGGTGAATTCCGTATCCATGAGGAAGTTAACCACGCCCGCGACCGCGTCCGCGCCGTACACCGACGAGGCGCCGCCCGTCAGCACCTCGACGCGCTTGATGAGCGCGGAAGGGATGACGTTGAGGTCGGCCGCCTGGCTGGTGCTGTTCGGGTCGCCCGGCATCAGGCGCCGGCCGTTGACCAGCACGAGGGTGCGCTTCGAACCGAGGCCGCGAAGGTCGACCGTAGCGGCGCCGGTGCTTCCGTTCGAAACGTAGGAGCTCTGGCTCGGAGTAACCGACGGCAGCGAGTTCAGAACGTCCTCGACGCGGGTCGCGCCCGATAGCTTGACGTCCTGGTTCGAAACCACCGTGACCGGAGCCGCCGAGGTGAGGTTCGGCTGCGGAATGCGCGAACCGGTGACGATGATCTCGCCCGACGGGCCCGCGCCCGGCGTAACCGGCGCGCCCTGGGCATTCGTCGTCGGAGTCGGCTGCCCTTCAGCGGGACCCGAAGGCTGCGTCGTGTCCGTCGGCGGAGTGGGCTGAGGCGGCGGCACTGGCGCCGCCGTGGTTTGCCCAAAGGCAGGCGTTGCAAGGACGCTGACGCCGACCAGGAGGCTGGTGGCAAGCAGGCGCTGGCGGAAATCGACCATAGAAATGTTCCCCTTAACTTGCCGCGCCCGGGGACACGGCAGCCCTATGTGCGACAAGCGCAAGGCTCGCCGAACTACGTGGCTGAATAAGATAAGCACCAAGAGACTGGCAACCGTTCCGGGCGCGAGCCGATGAAGTTGGCGGCCGCATGTCGCAAATTTGCAACAGAGGTCACCTTGTCGTGGCGCCATCCATGGGGATAGGCTGCTCCTGAAAGAGCAGCGGGAACTTCGGGGCTTATGCGCAAATATCTCATGGCCGCCGCGGCGGCGGCGGGACTGATCCTGGCCGGAACTGCGGATGCGGGCAAGCCGGTCAACACGACCGTGCCGGCCCAAATCCAGCGGCTGCTTGCCTGCCGTTCGGTGACGGACAATGCGGCGCGCCTCGCCTGTTTCGATCGGGAGACGCAAACGGTCGCTGGCGCCTTTTCAAGCGGCGACGTCGTCGCCCTCGACCGGGAGAAGGTGCGCTCGACCAGGCGCAGCCTCTTCGGCTTCCATATTCCGACGCTCGGCAACGTGTTCGGCGGAGGCGAGGACGAGATCAAGCAGGTCGAAGGCGTCCTTGCCGGGGTCGGCACAAATGCCGATGGCGGCTATGTCTTCCGCCTTGAGGATGGAGCTCGCTGGTCGCAGACCGACGGCAAGCCGATCGCTCTCGAGCCGCAGCGCGGCGACAAGGTCCTGATCAAGCGGGGAGCAATGGGAAGCTATTTTCTCAGTGTCGGGCGGCAGCCCGGTGTAAGGGTCGAGCGCCTGAACTAGCGCCGCGCCGACGCCTTCTGCTCCGCCTTCAGGCTGGCTTCCGCGTCGACATAGGGCTCCTGGCGCCCGACGCTCCAATATCTAAGCTCGTGCAGCGGGATGCGCTCGCCGGTTACGGCGCAGACCACGTGGTCGCCGTCGGACAACAGCCGGAAGGTGCCGGCGAGATAATGAATTCGCGCGACCTTGCCGCTGCCGCTCATCAACATGGGTCTTGCTCCTCGGGCTCGTCGAACAGGCCGGGCTGTGGAGCGATGTAGGAGCGGCGAGGCTTGCGCTCAAGCGGCGGGGGGACCCGGTCGGT
The DNA here is from genome assembly GCA_036392595.1 of Sphingomicrobium sp. Classification (GTDB taxonomy): domain Bacteria; phylum Pseudomonadota; class Alphaproteobacteria; order Sphingomonadales; family Sphingomonadaceae; genus Sphingomicrobium. The sequence goes on along the minus strand of DASVXR010000186.1, from coordinate 1,223 downwards.
GTTCCCGACGGACGCATCCACTTTTCCGTCGGCAAAGCGAAGCGTGAGCTCCCGCGCCTCCCGCGCGGCGGCTGCCCTCGTAAGCGTATTTCCGGACCGGTCGGTGACCCGAGCGAAGCCGCGGCTCAGCGGACGATCGGGATGAACGAGCTCGGCCATGGCCCAAACGGCGGCAAGCTTTTCACCGAGCCGGGAGATGCGCTGGTCGATCAGCTCTCGCCTCAGTCGGCCCGTGACAAGATTCATGTCCGCGCGCGCATGACCCGCGCGCGAGGCGAGGGAGCGCGGCAGACGTTCCCCGAGCTCGTCGACGTGCTGCACCATCGGCGCCAAGATGGCCTGCGGCTCCGGCCAGCGGCAGACGGTGAGCTCGAAGCGCTCGCGGCCGCGCTCGACCCGGCGCGAGAGGCATTGCTGCGCGCGATGGGCGAGCTCCGCGAGCTGGGCCACCAGCTCGGACCGGACCGGCACGGCGATCTCCGCCGCGGCCGTGGGAGTCGGCGCCCGGCGGTCGGCGGCATAGTCGATGAGCGTCGTGTCTGTTTCGTGCCCCACGGCCGAGATCAGCGGTATCGGCGATTGGGCGGCCGCCCGCACAACCTCTTCCTCGTTGAAGGCCCACAGGTCCTCGATCGACCCGCCGCCGCGTGCCACGATCAGCAGGTCGGGCCGAGGATGGAAAGACGGGAAGGCACGGATCGCGTCGGCGATTTTCGCCGCGGCTCCTTCGCCCTGGACCGGCACCGGCCAGAGGATCACGTGCGTCGGGCAGCGGTCCTCAAGCCGGTGGAGGATGTCGCGGATCACCGCCCCGGTCGGGGACGTGACCACGCCGATCACCTTGGGCAGGAACGGCAGCCGGCGCTTGCGCTCCTCCGCGAACAGGCCCTCGGCCGCGAGTGCCTTGCGCCTCCGTTCGAGCAGCGCGAGGAGCGCGCCCTCGCCGGCGAGCTCCATGCGGTCGACGACGATCTGGTATTTCGACCGGCCTGGATAGGTGGTGAGCTTGCCGGTCGCGATCACCTCCGCTCCGTCCTCGGGGCGGAAGGCGAGCGCCCCGGCGCTGGTTCGCCAGATCACCGCGTCGATGCAGGCATTCTCGTCCTTCAGCGTGAAATAGCAGTGGCCCGACGCGTGCCGCTTAAAGCCGCTGATCTCGCCGCGCACGCGCACCTGCCCGAAGGCGCTTTCGATCGTGCGCTTGAGGGCTCCGGAAAGCTCGC
>DASVXR010000185.1:0-3879 GCA_036392595.1 Sphingomicrobium sp. | reverse complement strand
GGTCCTCGAGGTGCACCTCGCGGGCGGCGGCGACGATGCCTTCGGCGATGATGTCGCAACGCATGATCCCGCCGAAGATGTTGACGAGGATGCCTTCGACTGCCGGGTCGCTCAAAATGATCTTGAAGGCCGCGGTGACCTTCTCCTTGGAGGCGCCGCCGCCGACGTCGAGGAAGTTGGCGGGCTGACCGCCCTCCAGCTTGATGATGTCCATCGTCGCCATGGCGAGGCCGGCGCCGTTGACCATGCAGCCGATGTTCCCGTCGAGCTTGATGTAGGCCAGGTCGTATTTCGACGCCTCGATCTCCATCGGGTCTTCCTCGGTGAGGTCGCGCAGCTGCTCGAGCTCGGGATGGCGGAACTCCGAATTGTTGTCGAAGCCGACCTTGGCGTCGAGCACCAGCAGCTCGCTCTTGTCAGTCACGGCGAGAGGGTTGATCTCGATCTGCGAGGCGTCGGTGCCGAGGAAAGCGTCGTAGAGCTTCGCGAGCACCTTGTTCGCCTGCTTGGCGAGGTCGCCCTTGAGGCCGAGCGCCGCGGCGACGGCGCGGCCGTGGTGCGGCATCAGCCCAGTTGCCGGGTCGATCGTTAGCGTCTCGATCTTCTCGGGCGTCGAATGAGCGACCGCCTCGATGTCCATCCCGCCTTCGGTCGAGGCGACGATCGCGATGCGGCCGGTCTCGCGATCGACGAGCAGCGCGAGATAATATTCCTTTTCGATGTCGACGCCGTCGGTGATGTAGAGGCGCTGCACCTGCTTGCCGTTCGGGCCGGTCTGCACGGTGACCAGCGTCTTGCCGAGCATCTCCTCGGCGTTCGCGCGGACCTCGTCGATCGAGCGGGCGAGGCGGACTCCGCCTTTGGAGTCGGGGCCGAGCTCCTTGAACTTGCCCTTGCCGCGCCCGCCGGCGTGAATCTGCGCCTTCACGACCCAGAGGGGCCCGGGAAGCTTCTTCGCCGCGTCCACCGCTTCCTCGACGCTCATCGCCGGATAGCCCGCCGGCACCGGCACGCCGTACTTCGCGAGCAGCTCTTTGGCCTGATATTCGTGGATGTTCATGACGCGGCGCCCTTAAGCAGATTGGGCGAGGCGATGCAAAGCGCGCAGGGTGACAAAACTCACGGAAGGGGCTGTTGAAACGGGGGGTCTTCCACTTCCTCCACTTTGTCACCTTTGACCGTAGCCCGGTGAGTTGCTTCCTCCCTAGACTCGCGGTGCTGCTGTAGGACAGAAAATTCGTACCGTGCCTGACGCAAGCCCTCCCCCCTGCCCCCTCCCGCAAGCGGGAGGGGGGAAGACCAGGAAGATCATCCATGTCGACATGGATGCCTTCTACGCGTCGGTCGAGCAGCGGGACGACCCGTCGCTGAGGGGAAAGCCCGTGGCCGTCGGCGGGCAGCATCGTGGAGTGGTGATGGCGGCGAGCTACGAGGCTCGGAAGTTCGGCGTGCGTTCGGCCATGCCGTCGGTCACCGCCAAGCGGCGCTGTCCCGAGCTGATCTTCGTCAAGACGCGGTTCGATGTGTACCGCGCCGTCTCGCAGCACATACGCGCGATTTTCCTCGACTATACCGACCTGGTCGAGCCTTTGAGCCTGGACGAAGCCTATCTCGACGTGACCGAGGATCGCCTGGGACTCGGCAGCGCGCGGGCGATCGCAGAGGACATCCGCCGCCGGATCCGCGAGGAGACCGGCCTCACCGCCTCGGCCGGAGTCTCTTACTGCAAGTTCATCGCCAAGCTCGCCTCCGATCATCGCAAGCCGGACGGACTCACCGTCATCACTCCGGAGCGGGGGCAGGAGTTCGTCGCCTCGCTGCCGGTTGCGCGCTTCCATGGCGTGGGGCCGGTGACCGCGCGCAAGATGGAGCGGCTGGGTATCCTCACGGGCGCCGATATGCAGGCCTGGACCCTTCCGCAGCTGCAGGCGCATTTCGGGAGCTCGGCCGAATGGTATTGGCGCATCTGCCGCGGCATCGACGAGCGCGAGGTGAAGCCCGACCGGCCGTACAAGTCGGTGAGCGCGGAGCGGACGTTCGACGAGGACCTCAGCGCCCCGGACCAGCTCGCCGCCGAGCTGGAGCGGATCGCCGGCTATGCCTGGGCGCGGGTCGAGCGGGCTGAGGTCGCCGGGCGGACCGTCACGCTCAAGGTGAAATATGGCGACTTCACCATCATCACCCGGTCGAAGAGCTTCTCATCACCGGTGCCGGACTTGCCCGCCTTCACGGCCGCCGGGCAGGGGCTCCTCGCTTCGCTCCACCCGCTCCCGAAAGGCATCCGGCTGCTCGGGCTCGGCCTGCACAACCTCATCGAGCCGGAGGCGGACGTGCCCCGGCAGCTCGGCCTCGCCATCTAGCTGTGGATAGAATCGCCCGACGGAGCCCGCGGGGTGGAAATCCGGGTCCGGTTCTGATATAAAACCATCCCACGGGGGCCGTTGCGATCCAGCTGCGGCCTCAAATTTCATAGGGAAGCCAGAAATAGGCTGGGAGCCACGACCTGGGGTCGTTTTGGGGGACGACGCGAATGTGTCGGCTCGCCAGCCGCAAACGGAAAGGTGTGCAATGGCTACAAAGGCGCTTAGCTTCGACGTTGGTGATTATGTCGTTTACCCCAAGCATGGAGTTGGCCGCGTCGTCGAACTGCAAAGCACCGAGATCGCCGGGACCCGCCTCGACCTCTACGTCCTGCGTTTCGAAAAGGAAAAGATGACCCTCCGGGTGCCGGTCAACAAGGCCGACTCGGTCGGGATGCGCAAGCTGTCGTCCGACAAGACGATGAAGGACGCGCTCGAGACGCTGAAGGGCAAGCCGAAGGTCAAGCGCACCATGTGGTCGCGCCGGGCGCAGGAATATGAAGCGAAGATCAACTCCGGCGACCTGACTTCGATCGCCGAGGTGGTCCGCGACCTGTTCCGCCCGGACGATGCGCCGGAGCAGAGCTATTCCGAGCGGCAGATTTTCGAGGCGGCCTCGTCGCGCCTGGCGCGCGAGCTTGGCGCCATGGAGCAGACCGACGAGAAGTCGGCGCTCGCCAAGATCCTCGAGATCCTGAACAAGGCCGCGCTGATTCATCACAAGGCCAAGGAAGTCGCTTAACATTCGTCATTCCCGCGAAAGCGGGAACCTAGCTGGACCCCCGCTTCCGCGGGGATGACGAACAAGAGACAAGGGCGCCCCTCACGGGCGCCCTTTTTTTTGCGCTTGCGCGTTCCGCGGCCGTTAGTGTATTGCTCCGCTAACACAGCACGAAGGAGGAACCATGCGCAAGCTAGTAGCAGCCGCGATCGTCGCGACTTCCTTCACCACCTCGGCCTGCGGCCAGAGCCGCGCCGAAGATCCCGGGCCGATGGTCTCGCGCAACTACCAGGTCGGCAATTTCACCCAGGTCGAGGTCGCGGGACCCTTCGACGTCAACATCCACACCGGCGCCAATCCGGGCGTGAGCGCACGCGGCAACCAGCAGCTCATCGACCGCCTCGAGGTCGAGGTCAGGGGCAACAAGCTGCTGATCCACCCGCGCAACGAGCACAACTGGTTCGGCGGCTGGCACTGGACCCATGGCAAGGGAACCATCTCGGTCACCGTGCCGATGGTCGAAGCCGCCGTGTTGGCGGGAGCCGGCAACCTCAACGTCGACAATGTCCGGAGCGACCGCTTCGACGGGAAGATCGCCGGCTCCGGCGACCTCACCGTGGGCTCGGTGGAGGTCGGCTCGCTGAAGCTCGGAATCGCCGGTTCCGGCGGGGCGGTCGCGAGGGGCGGCAAGGCGCAGCAGGCCGATTATGACATTGCCGGCTCGGGCGACGTCGATGCCCAGGCCGTGCAGGTCGAGACGCTCAAGGCGTCGATCGCTGGCTCGGGCGGAATCAAGGC
>DASVXR010000184.1:0-2612 GCA_036392595.1 Sphingomicrobium sp. | reverse complement strand
AGGCTGAGCTCAGCGCGCTGACCGAGTACCAGCAGGCCGCTCGGCAGCGGCGCCGGGCAGTCGATCCGGATCAGCGCCTCGGCGCGGATTAGGTCGCAAGCGGGACCGAAGAGCGGATGGCCGCGCCTGACCGTCCGCATCTGGACTCCGTCCACCTGGTCTATCGCCCGTGCGAGGAGCCTGGGATCGACCAGCTGCACTCCGTCGCCGTCGGCGCGGAAGCCCTTGTCGCCGACTATGAGCGAGAGCGCCACCGCATCGATCCCGAGAATCAGCGGCCATTCCTGGGTGACGACATGGAACAGGCGCTCTACGCCGTCCGCATCCATGGCTGCCAGGACGGCCGCATGGATCGAGGCGACAGCGCCCGAATGGCCGCGCGCGAAGGCGATGAGGTCCTGGTTGGCCTCCTCGGCGGCGCCGAGCCGCTCGCGAAGGCGAGCAACCGCTCGCTCCTCGAACTGGATCACCTTGCCCATGCGCGAGAAAATACGCCTGCAGCGGTTAATTTCCTATCCAATGCAGCCGATGATTCAGACAGGAAATAAAAACGGCGGCGCCTTTGGGGGCGCCGCCGTTCTTAATACAGGCTCAGGCTGGATTAGCCGTTGAGCGCGTTCGAAACGTTATTGAAGGTCGTGCCGAGAGCCTTACCGATGTTGGTCATCGCGGCAATCGCGGCAACGGCGATCAGGGCGGCAATCAGGCCGTACTCGATCGCGGTCGCACCCTTCTCGTTCTTGAAGAGCTTGTTGAGAAACTTGCTCATGGTCTTCGCTCCTTGGTTCCAAGTGCGGAGGAATACCCCCGACCCTGCCAATCCACTTTGCAGGATGGCCGGAACTTAGGCCGTGACCTCTTAGGAAAGAGTTACGCGTGATGGTTGCGCAAAGGTAAATGCAAGGAGCGCCAACTACTTGATCTGCTGCCCCGTCGCTTCCCAGTCCTTGAGAAAGCTGGCGATTCCCACGTCGGTCAGCGGGTGCTTGAACAGCTGCCAGATGATCTTGGGCGGAGCGGTCATCACGTCCGCGCCGATCTTCGCCGCCTCAACGACGTGCATCGGGTGGCGCACGCTCGCGACCAGGATCTGCGTTCCGAAGTCGTAATTGTCGTAAATGAGGCGGATGTCCGCAATCAGCTGCATTCCGTCGAAGCCGACATCGTCCTGCCGCCCGACGAAGGGCGAGATGAAGGTCGCCCCCGCCTTCGCGGCGAGCAGCGCCTGCGCGGGCGAGAAACAGAGCGTCACGTTGACCATCGTCGCGTCACCGGCCAGCGCCTTGCACGTCTTCAGCCCGTCCGGGGTCAAAGGGACCTTGATCGCGATATTGTCGGCGATCTTGCGCAGGATCTCCGCCTCGCGGAGCATGCCCTCATAGTCCAGCGCGACGACCTCGGCCGAAACGGGGCCATCGACCACGCCGGCAATCTCGCGCACGACCTCGAGGAAATCGCGGCCGGACTTGTGAACCAGGCTCGGATTGGTCGTCACTCCGTCGAGCAGGCCGGTCGCGGCGAGCTCCCGGATTTCGGCGATTTCGGCGGTGTCAGCGAAGAACTTCATGCACTCCCCTTGGCTCTGCTACCCGACAACGGCAATAGCCGGGCGACTGGCCCCCGTCACTCGAATCGGGAGAAGAGCATGAGCGAGCACGTGCGCATCGAAAAGAGCGGCGGCGTCCTCGCCATCGCGCTTGCCCGGCCCGAGCGGCGAAACGCCATCACCGTCGACATGTATGCAGCCCTCGCCGCGGCGTTCGAAGGCGCGGCCGGCGATCCCGAGGTGCGCGTGATCACGATTAGCGGCGAAGGGCAGGATTTCGCCGCCGGAAACGACCTCGCCGACTTTCTCAACGTGCCGCCGGGCGACCGAAGCGACATACCGGTATGGCGGCTCCTTCGCGCGCTCGCCCGCTGCGAAATCCCGATCGTGGCGGCGGTGCACGGCAATTGCGTCGGCATCGGCACGACAATCCTCCTGCACTGCGACCTGGTGATCGCGGATGAGACGGCACGCTTCTCCTTGCCTTTTGTCGACCTCGGGCTTGTCCCGGAGGCTGGGAGCACGCTTCTCCTGCCGCGGCTCGCCGGCCGCCGTCGGGCTGCACGATACCTGCTGCTTGGCGAGCCTTTCGGGGCGGAGGAAGCGCTCGCGATCGGGCTTTCGAGCCATGTGGTCCCGGCGGGCGGGCTGGAGCGAGCGCTTCAGCGTGTCGTGGACGCCCTGCTCGCCAAGCCCGCGGAGGCGCTGCGCCATACCCAGCGGCTCCTCCGCCACGGGGAAGCGACGGCAATTCTCGAGCGGATGGAGCTCGAAAGCCAGGCATTCGCCGAGCGGCTAGAGTCTGCGGAGGTCAAGCAGGCGATCGAAACCTTCTTCGCCTCACGGGCGAAGGCCTAGCGACGCTCGCTGGTGTTCAGACGGAGAGGTAGACGGTCTTCGACTTGGTGAAGGTGATCGTCGGCCCGGCGAAGAAGAGGAAGTTCGTCGGCTGCGAATATTGGACCGTGATCACCTTGTAATAGTCCGGTGAGCCGGCGTGTGTATTGTCGATCACCGGAGTGCTCCAGGTGCCGTTGCCGAGGCCGAACTTGGCGGAGGTGATCTT
>DASVXR010000183.1:0-2049 GCA_036392595.1 Sphingomicrobium sp. | reverse complement strand
AGCCCGAGCTTTTCGTAAGCTTCGATAACGGCCTCGGCCTGGGTGTTCAGCAGGCCGCCCAGCATCACCGTTCCGCCGGGCGTGCGCGCCTTCGCGAAATCGGGCGCGAGCTCGATCAGGGGCCCCGCGAGGATGTTCGCGACGATGAGGTCGAACGGTGATCGCGCCGATAGCATGGGCGAGGCCATTCCGTCGGCTACCGCCAGCAGGAGCTCGCCAGCGCCATGACCCAGCTTCACGCCGTTGATGGCGGCATTCTCGCGGGCGACGTTGATCGCCTGGCTGTCGATGTCGGTGGCGATGCATTTCGCCTCCGGCCATAGCGCGAGCGCCGCGAAGGCGAGCAGGCCGGTGCCAGTGCCGATGTCGGCAATATTTGTGAAGGAGCAATGTTTGTGCTCGAGACGGTCGAGCGCCGCGAGGCAGCCGCTGGTGGTCGCGTGCTGGCCGGTGCCGAATGCAAGGCTCGCGTCGATTTCGAACGCGATCGTTCCGGGTGGGTGCGACCGGTACATCGGCGTGTGGACGTAGAAACGGCCGGCGCGGATCGGCTGGAGCCCGGCCTGGCTCATCGTCACCCAGTCCGCTTCGCCGAGTTGCTCGACGTGCGGTCGCCCGCTGCCCAGCCCAGTGAGCCGGTGCAGTTCGTCCTCGGTCGGCTCATGCTCGAAATAGGCGTGGATCAGCCATTCGTCGGGCTTCGACTCATCAGGCTCGTCGGCGACCAGGACGGGCGGGTTGTCGCTGCCCGGAAAAAGGTCCTCCGCGTCGGCGATCCCTTCGCCCTGCGCTCGAGTGCATGGAATCGTGACGCGCCAGCTCACCTGACGTAGCTGGCGCCGTTCACGTCTATGATGCTGCCGGTGGCGGATGCGGGCGCCTCGGTCGCCAGCCAGCGGATCACCTCCGCGACTTCGTCCGTGGTTGCAACACGGCCCAGCGGGATGTCGGCGACGATCTGCGCTCCGCCGCGGCCCTGCAGATATTCCTCGGTCATTTCCGAGACCGTGAAACCCGGCGCGACCGCAAAGCAGAGGATGCCTTCGGCCGCATAGCCGCGGGCGATCGTCTTCGTCATCGACACCATCGCACCCTTCGACGCGGCATAATGCCAGTGCTGCGGGCTGTCGCCGCGGAAGGCGGCGCGGCTGGCGATATTGATGATCCGGCCGGGGATTCCGAGGTCGAGGAAGTGGGACACGGCGAGCTTCGACAGGTCCGCCGCGGCCTGAAGGTTGATCGTCAGCGTGCGGCTCCAGGCGGCATGCCATTCCTCGTCGGGAGCATTGTCCGGGACCGCTTCGTAAATGCCCGCATTGTTGACCAGGACGTCAATCCGGCCGTCGAGCTCGGCGAGTGCGGTGTCCCAGATGTTGCGCGGCGCGGTCGGATCCGAAAGATCGCCGGCGACCAGCTCGGCGCTGCCCTTGCTGGAGTGGCCGATGACATTGTGGTCGCTCGACTTGAGCAATGAATAAGCCGCCGCCCCGATTCCGCGGCTTGCTCCAGTGATGAGGATGTTCATGGGCTGCCGTTAGCGCATCCTCCCCCGTCGGGGGAGGGGGACAGCACGAAGTGCGGTGAAGGGGCGCCGGAGACAGGCACAACCGCCCCTCCGTCAGCCTGCGGCTGCCACCTCCCCGTTCCGGGGAGGATTGCTCAGGCCGCGATGCCGCTGACGAATGCCTTGGCGGTCGTTTTGAAGTTGGCGATCTGCTCGGAGAAGCGGCCGAAGCCCTGCTCGACCTCGTCGATGTCCTTGGCGACGCCCTCGGTATCGGCGCGGATGGCGGCGATGGTCGAACTCATCGAGTCGGCCGCGAGCGCGGTCTCGTCGACGGCGGCGGTGATCATGGTCACGGTCTGGGCCTGAAGCTCCATCGCCTCGCGGATGCGATCGGCCGAGCTCTGCACCTCCTCGACGGTGCCCTGGATCGAGCCGTTGGCTTCGACCGTCTGGCGGGTCGCCTGTTGGATCGCGGTGATCTTGGCGGTGATGTCGTCGGTGGCGCGAGCCGTCTGGGCGGCGAGGGTCTTCACTTCCTGAGC
>DASVXR010000182.1:0-3157 GCA_036392595.1 Sphingomicrobium sp. | reverse complement strand
TGAAGCTTGATGACGCCGTTCTTCGCCTCGATGCGGTCGTCGGCCTCGACCGTGATGTATTGAGTCATGGCACCTAGATAGGCATTCCGGCGCGCGGAGTCACCGCAAGGCCTAAAGGTCCGTCGAATTGAGCGAGCAAGCGAAAGTCTGGACTGCGGCGCTGGCGGTGATCGGCGACGAGATATTGTCGGGGCGAACTCAGGACCGGAACGTCGCGCAGGTCGCGACCTGGCTCAACGAGCAGGGGATCCGGCTCGCCGAGGTGCGGATCGTTCCGGATGATTCCGGGCGGATTGCGGAGACGGTCAACGAACTGCGGGCGCGGCACGATTATCTGTTTACGACCGGCGGAATCGGTCCGACGCACGATGACATCACGGTCGACGCCATTGCCGCGGCCTTCGGGGTGCGGGTCGTCGTCCATCCGGAGGCGAGGGCCGTCCTCGAGGAATATTATCGCGACCGGCCGGGCGGACTGAACGAAGCTCGACTGCGCATGGCGCGCGTGCCTGAAGGGGCCGAGTTGATCTTCAACCCCAGCACGGCGGCTCCCGGAGTGAAGATCGGGAATGTCTATATCCTCGCCGGAGTGCCGAACATCGCCGCGAGCATGCTCCAGGCGCTTGCCGGGAGGCTCGCGGGCGGCCGGCCAATGGTCTCGGTGACAGTCGGAGCACGCGCGGCGGAGAGCGAGGTCGCGCAGCTGCTGCGCGAGACGGAAGAGGCGCATCCCGGCGTCGCGATCGGCAGCTACCCCTTCTTCAAGGACGGGCGATATGGCGCCAACTTCGTGATCCGCTCCGAGGACGGAAACCTGGCGCGCGTGACGGGCGAGGATCTCGCCGAGCGCCTTCGGGCAGCGGGCTACGAGCCCGTCGAAGGGGGCATCTAGCCAGCTCGCGCTTGCATCCCGTGCAGGGGAGGCGCAGCCTCGGCGCAACGACGGGGGGCAGCATGGCGAGGCTCTTCCTCAGCTATTCGCGGAAGGATGCGGCGAGGGCGCAGCAGCTTACCGACTGGCTCGAGCGGGACGGGCATGACGTCTGGCGCGACGAAGACGACATCGGCGGCGGAGCGAGCTTTTCCTCGGAGATTGAGAAAGCGCTGAACGATTGCGATGCCGTCATTGCGCTCTGGTCGGCGGATTCCGTGCAGTCGGCGTGGGTGCGCGACGAGGCGGGCTACGGGCGTGACAAGGGCAAGCTGATCCCGCTCTCGCTCGACGCAATCGAGCCGCCGCTCGGGTTTCGCCAGTTCCAGTCCATCAATCTCTCGAAATGGAAGGGTCGCGGCGAGCCGCCGAACGCCGAGCGAATCCGCAGCGCGATCGCCCGCATCGCCAACCTCCCGCAGGGCGCAGCGGAGCGGCGGCGGGAACCAAGGGCGCCTCTGACAATGGCCTTCGGGCGGCCGCTGCTGGTTGGCGGCGTGATCGTGCTGGCGGCCGCGGCGATTGTCGCCATTTTCCTGTGGCAGCGCTGGTCCGGTGACCGGCAAATCGCGATCGCCGTCCTGCCTTCGCCGCAGTCGGCAGACAAAGCGATGGCCGCGGATTACGCAAATGTCGCAGCGGCAGACATGGCTGCAGTCCTACCTAGGAAATTCGATCGGGCATCGGTCATCGCTCCGGCGGACGCAGGCGGAGACGCATCGGCGTATCGCATGCTGATATCCACCGATCCGCACGGCGCGGCCGTGAACGCAAGCCTCACGCTTTCCGACCGGGACGGGCGCACAACTTTGTGGTCGAAGAATTGGAGCTTGCCCGACGCTTCGGCGTCCGACCTCAAGGCCGAAATCTCGGCATCCGCTTCCAAGGCGGCGCTGTGCCTGATGGACGCGAAAGCCGGCAGCAGCCAGCTCTCACAACCGGCGCTGGGCCTCTATCTCACCGGATGCACCGACCTTGGCGAGTCGACCCGCTCGAATGGAGATTTCGTAGCGCTGTTCGAGCGGGTCACGAAGCTCGCCCCCGGCTTCGGACCAGCCTGGGACTATCTGGCGCTCGGCCGCTCATGGATTGCCGAGGGCCTTCGGGGCGGCTCCTCGCCCGCGTATGCGCCTGCCCTGCAAAGCGCCCGCGAGACGATTGCCGTCGCTCGAAAGCTGAACCCGAACAGCGCGATGAGCTATGACGCCGAATATCACCTCATATCGGACGATACATTTCGCGGCCTGCAGTTGCTCGAGGAAGGCGCCAAGGTCGACCCCGACGATGGGCGCATCCAGATGCATCTTTCGGATGGGTTCATTTCCGTGGGGCGAATGTCGGACTCGATCGAGGCAGCGCAGCGAGGCGTCGAGCTCGAACCTGCTTCGCCCTATGTCAGATCGCAGTACATTCTTGCGCTCGTCTATTCGGGACAGTTCTCAAAGGCGAAAGCGGACATTGCCGAAGCTCGGAAAAAATGGCCGAAGGATCCCGCTATCGATCTCGCGGACTTCAGTTTCCAGTTTCGCTACGGGGACCCGCGGGCGGCATTGGAACTGTTGCCGGGTATGACCAACTCCAGCGATGCAGACATGGCGCCGTATCGCAAATTCATTGCAGCTCGCCTGGACCCAAGCCGGGCTAAGGTCGATGACGCCATAGCGGCCCTCAAGGAGGGTTCGCGGAATGATCCCCGCCGGCGAAACACCGTCCTTCTCGCACTCGGCAACTTTGGTCGCGTGGACGAAGTTTATCAGCTGTTGGAAGACCCCTCATTCCTCGTCCACGTTGAGCGCGGCGATTTGTTCAGGCCGGATTTCGCGCCCGTTCGGGCCGACCCGCGGTTCATGCAGGTTGCAGCGCGGCTGGGCCTGGTTCGCTATTGGCGTCAGACCGGATACTGGCCCGACTTCTGCACCAGCGAGCGATTGCGCTACGACTGCAAGACGGAAGCGGCCAAATATCCGGGCTGAGGGCCGACGACACGCCTTTGCTTGCATCCTGCCGTTTAGAAGCGCAGCTGTCGCCTCCTGGGGGCTGCCGGATGGCGAAGCTGTTCCTGAGCTATGCTCGCGAGGACGCTGCGGTCGCAGAACGGCTCGGACGCGCCCTGGAGCGCAGCGGAAAGCACGACGTCTGGTGGGACCGCGATCTCCACGGGGGCGCGAGCTTCGGCTCGGAAATCGAGCAGCAGCTTCGCGACTGCAATGTCGTGCTCGTGATCTG
>DASVXR010000181.1:0-5334 GCA_036392595.1 Sphingomicrobium sp. | reverse complement strand
CCGCTCGATATGCCCGTCGAGGATCAGGCGCACCGGCCCGTATTTCGCCTGCCGCCCCGAGGCGACGATGTGGAAGGTGCCGTCGCGGAACCGCTCGCCGGCGCCCGACAGCCTCAGCTTGGGCGAATAGAGCTGCAGGTTCGTGAAATGGACGATCCCGTCACCCCCTCGCTCGAGATCGGTTGTGAGGGAAGGCAAGCCGCCGGTGAGGTCGCGGAAGAAGCTGTTGTCGAGGCGGCGGACCCATGCCTTGGCGGTGCCGACGACGTGGGAGCCATGGCCGTTCGGCCCGGGCACGACCTTCAGGTCCGTCATCACGTCGACGATGCCGACGCCGGGAACGAGGTAGCGCTGCATCGCGCCGGACAGCAGCACCTCGAACCGCCCGGTCACGAGGTCGATCAGCACCGACATCTTGCCGTTCCACTTGGCGCTGGTGAGGCGCAAATCCTCGCCGCGGACCAGCTTGGGCGTGATCGAGAGCCAGCCTTCGACCTGCGGATGAGCGAGCATCGCTCCGGCCACGTCGCCAATGCCCGTGATCGCCCGCGCGGAAAGGCGGATCGGAACGCGCATCGGCCAGGGCGTCAGCCGCCCCCGCCCCTCGGCTCGCATGTCGTCGAAGCCGGTGTCGTCGAACTGCACGTGCGGCGAGGTCAGGCGGTAGGAATAATCGGCGGTGCTGAACGGCCCGTCGAGCGTCCAGACCATCCGCACGTTCCTGCCGGTCATGTTGGGGAAGAGCGCCGGAGGCTTCAACAGGTCGATGCCGAGCCGCATCGCCCGATAGTTGTTATGCGCGAGATCGACCGCGCCTCGGGCGACGGCCCGAAGCTCCGGCGAGCCGAGCGCCAGCTGTCCGTCGAGGATCCGGTCCTTGAGCGTCGCGTTGCCGCGGATGTTCACGATGGGCGCGGTCAGCCGCTGGAACTTGCCCGTGAGGAACTGCGCCGGGGCCCACTGCCCCTGCAGCCGGTAGCGGCCGCTGTCCACGCCGAGAGCGACCCGCGCTGCGGGGCGCCCCGACAGGTCGAGCGCAGCCCTGCCCCGCCAGCGCGTCCAGCTGCCCTTGCCGCCGATGTCGAGGTCGATCGAACGGCTTGTGCCGATCATAGCGGGAACGAGGCCGTTGGACGGCGAGATGACCCGCGCGGCGAGGTCGAACTTGTCCCGGTCGGGCTCCGAATCGAGATGCAGCGCGATGCGGTCGCCGCCATTGTTGATCAGCGCCTTGAGCTCGACGAGCGCGCGCCCCGAATGGACGTCGACCTTGCCCCAGAGGCGTCCGCTGCGCGGCTGGCCGCTGACCGCCGGGCCGATGTCGAGCCGGTCGATCCTCAGCTCGCCGATGTGGATATCGAAGCCGGGAAGGATCGGGCCCTTCTTGGTGCTCGGCTTCAGCTTGGGCGCGCGGATCAGCGTCACTCGCTCGGCCGTCACGCTGTCGATGTGAAGCGAGTTGTAGAGCCAGGCTGCGGGGGCCCAGTCGAGCTTGATGTTGGGCGAAGTCAGGAAGACGCCCTGGCTGTCGGAGACCGCGACGTTCCGAAGCTGCGACTTGCCGAAAATCGAGCCGTCGATCCGTCCGATGCGGATCTTCAACCCGGAGGCGGTTTCGAGCCGGCCGAGGCGATCGACGATGAAGCGGTGGCCGGGAGCAGTGTCGAGCAGGACCAGGCCGGCGGCGAGCAGGAGAAGAAGCGCAACGAACAATGCCAGCAGCTCGTTCGCGAGCCGCCGCGGCCAGTCCAGCCTGAGCCTCCGCCGCGGTCCGCTTTCCGTCGGGATCGCAGTCTCGGCCATGGTTAGAAGGCCTGCCCGAGCGAGACGACCACGGCGACCGGTCCGTCGCCCTGCTCGCGGTTGAGCGGCACCCCGAGGTCGACGCGGATCGGGCCGAAGGTCGAGTAATAGCGAACCCCGATGCCGGCGCCGAACTTCCAGTCCCTGAAGCCCGGTCGAGTGCCGGTCGACAGCGACCCGCCGTCGAAGAAAGGCACCAGGCCGAAATTGCCGCCGAACTGCTTGAGGCGGATGCGCGCCTCGAGCGCGAACTCGGTGAGGCCGCGGCCGCCGATCGGATCGCCGTCCACGTCCTTCGGCCCGAGCCGCTGGTAGCCGTAGCCGCGCACCGATCCTCCGCCGCCGGCGTAGAAGCGGCGCGACGGCGCCATGTCGAAGACCCCGGCGCCTACGATGGTCCCCAGGCGAACGCGTCCGGCGGCAACGACGCGATCCGATATTGGACGATAGGCGCTCGCGTCGAACTGCATCCGGGCATAGGTCTTGTGCCCGCCGTGGAACGAGATTTCCGGGCTCAGGCGTCCGCTGAGCCGGAAGCCCCGCGTCGGATCGAGCAGGCTGTCGCTTCCGTCATAGCCGAGCCCCAGCGGAAGAGCGGCGATCAGGAAGGTCTTGGTGTCCTTGATCCCCGCCGGGCTGAACACGCCGCGCTCGTCGGTCGCGAGGAATTCGCCGCCGCCGGTCCAGGTCCATTTCTTCTGCCAGATGAAATTGCTCTGCCGCTCGATATTGCCGAGCAGCTGGATGGTGCGCGCTTCATAGGCCTGGAACTTGCGGTGAGCGGCCGAGGCCTGGAGATTCAGCACCTGGTCGCGGCGGAGGAAATTGCTTCGGCGCAACTGGACGCCGGCGAGCTGCTCGCTCGTGCCGGCGATGCCGCGCAGGGTCAGAGCGCCTTCGGGATTGAAGAAGTTGCGGTCGGTCCAGCTCCCCTCGATCCGAACGCCCTCGCCCGTCCCGTAACCCAGCTCGCCCGCGATCGTGTGCGACGGAGCGGGCTCGAGGCGGACGTTCAGATCGACGGTCCGGCCGGAGTCCACCGGCACCAGCTGGATGTCGGCGCTGGACACCAGGCTCGTGTTGATGAGCGCGCGGCGCAGGTCGTCGATCTTGGAACGCTTGAACGTGTCGCCGCGGCGAAAGCGCGCGATGGTCGCGATGTGGCGTGGGCTGAAGGGCGGGCGGCCGCTGACGTGAATGGTACCGATGCGGGCGACCGGTCCGGGGTTCACAGGCAGGCTCAGCGTCGCGAGATGGGTCTGATGGTTGATCTGGATGTCCTGGTCGCCAATTTCGGCGCCCGCGAAACCCTCCTCGCCGAGGGCGGTTCGAAGCGCGAGCCCGGCGTCGATCACGTCCTGTGCGATGACCGGATCGCCCGCTTTCACCGCGAAGGTTTGACGCAGCTTCGCCGCATCGGCCCCTGCGGCGTCGAGCCCGGGCAGATCGACGGATGCGAAGCGATATTGCGGACCCGGTTCGGCGGCCAGCGTGACCTGGACGACATGATCGGCCGTTGCCGTGCTCGGCTCGACCACCGCGTCATAATAGCCCTGGCTCCTCAGCAGCTCGGCGAGAAGGTCCGCGTCCGCGCGCGATCGTCGTTCGATCTGCGCGGCGTTCGCCGGGTCCTTTCGGTCCGCTTCGAGCGCGGACTGCTGGCGAAAAGCCTTGAGCAGCTCTTCGGAATTGCCGATCGCCGCAAGGCCCTCGATCGCGATCGTATATCTGCGCTCGCTCGTGCCCTCGTCGGAGGAAGCTTCGGGTGCGGTGACCGGCTCGGCCTGCGGGCTTCCCGGCAGCGGGACGACCGGCTGATCCTTGGCGTTGAGGTCGGGCCAGGCAACGCCGAGATCGGGCATGGGGTCGAGCGGCGCCGTCGGATCGAGCTGCGCCGGGTCGGACGGAGGAGGCGAAGGCGGCGCGGCGGCCTGGGCCAGCGCCGCAGCCGGCGCAATGGCAGCGGCCGCGGCCGCGCACAGCAGCCGCGCGGCAAATCGCGTTGAACCCCGCCCGCTCATCAAGCGAGTAGCCTTACCGGTCACTCCTGAATGGCGCCAGTATGAACGAGCCGTCCGGCGCAACGGGCGCGGCCAGCCGAATCAATGGCTTAGTGGATAGTGTCCGTGATTTCTTCGCTGCTGAGCGTCGCGATGACGCGCTCGATCTGCCGCCAGTGGCAGAAACGCGCGACATTGCCCTGGTCGCGGCTGTGCTCGGCGCGAACGGCCGCTTCGAGCCCGGCGTCGTCGCCGTAGGTCTCGATCAGCTCCGCCGCGTCGGCAAGGGCATGCCGTCCATGGATGAATGGGCTGCGCATGGGCGTGCACTTAACCCGGAGGCGGTTTCCCGACTGCGCACAATTGTCGTCAACACGGCGTTCACCATGTTAAAGCGCGGCCGCGGGGGCAGCGCATGGCGGACGTCTTCGTCTCGTACAAAGCTGAGGACCGGCGACGGGTGAGGCCGCTCGTCGACGCCCTCCGGGCCGACGGCTTTGCCGTCTGGTGGGACGAACAGATCGGCGGAGGCTCGGCTTGGCGCCACATGATCGAGACCGAGCTCGACACGGCCAAATGTGTCGTCGTCGTGTGGAGCAAGCGCTCGACGGGCCCGGACGGGGAATTTGTCCAGGACGAGGCCGCACATGCGCGGCACCGGCACGTCTACCTTCCGGTCACCATCGACAAGGTGCACCTGCCGCTCGGCTTCGGGGAAACCCAGGCCTTCTCACTCGCGGGCTGGCACGGTGACAGGGACGATCCGCGATACGCCAAGGTAACGGAGGGCATTCGAGCGATCATCGAGGGGAGGTCGCTCCACCACCTGCTGCCGAAAGGCCTGGATGCTGTCCGCTTCGGCCGACGCACCGCTGTTGCCGGCACCGCCGCCGGCATTGCCGCGCTCGCCATCGGCGGCTGGGCTCTGCTCAAGCCTCGGACGGCCGCAGCGGCCGACAGCATCGCAGTGCTGCCCTTTGCCAATCTCAGCGGCGACCCGCGCCAGACCTTCTTCTCCGACGGGATCGCCGAGGAGTTGCGAAACGCGCTTGCGCGTCTCGCGGGTCTCAAGGTCGTAGGCCGGATTTCGTCCGAGGCGGTCCGCAATGACGATGCGCGAACCGCGGCCAGGAAGCTGCGCGTTGCGAACGTCCTTACGGGAACCGTCCGGCAATCCCCCTCGACCATGCGCATCAGCGCGGAGCTGATTGACGGCCGGTCCGGAATCGATCGCTGGTCCGCGGATTATGATCGGCCACCCGGTGACGCGATCATGATCCAGACGGACATCGCGCAGAACGTGGCAACATCGCTCGTCGCCGCATTGGGAATCGCCGCGCGGGCGGCGATCAGCGTGGGTGGAACGTCCATAGCCGCTGCGCAAAAGCTCGTCATCGAAGCGCGGGTGATCGCTCGAGAGGGCTCACAAGCAACTCGTCAGCACGCGATGGACCTGGTCGACAGGGCCATTCGGCTCGATCCGAACTATGCCGATGCGTACGCGCAGAGGGCGCTGATCCTCAACGCATAT
>DASVXR010000180.1:0-16899 GCA_036392595.1 Sphingomicrobium sp. | reverse complement strand
GGAGCGGCAGGCGCGGCGGACGCCGCACGCGCAGGATGTTTGAATCGGGAGAGCTGAGACTCGTGCTGCTGAAGCTGATCGCCGATGAGCCGCGCCATGGCTACGATCTCATCCGGGCGATCGAGGAGATCACGGGCGGCGAATATGCGCCCAGCCCCGGCGTCGTCTATCCGACGCTGACCTTGCTCCAGGACATGGGCCTGATCGAGGAAGCGGCGGGTGAAGGACCCCGCAAGCCCTTCCAGGTAACCGACGAAGGCAGGGCGCACCTCGCCGAGCGCGAGGGAGAGGTCGAGGCGCTATTCGATCGACTGCGTGACCTCAAGCCGACCGGCGAGAATGCTGCCGGCCCGGCGATCGGACGCGCCGTGAAGAACCTGATGACCGCGCTTGGCCACCGGTTGAAAGCCGAAGGCTTCGACGAAGACCTTTTCCTGGAGATTGCGGGCATCCTCGATGAGGCGGCGCAGAAGATCGAGCGGGTCAAACGCCGCGACGACTAGCGCCCCTGCATCCGATCGAGCCGCTTGCGCTTCTCGATCGCGTGCACATAGGTCCGGATCACGGCCGAGTTGATGCGGTCCCAGTCCATCGTTTGGGCGACGGCGAGGCCCGCCTCGCCGTGACGGCGGCGAAGCTCGGGATCGCGGACGTACATCTCGAGCGCGTCGGCGAATTCGCCGACCTCGCCGGCGTTGGCGAGCATGCCGCTGATCCCGTCCCGGACGAGGTTGGTCGCGCCGGTTGAAATCGCCGCCACGACGGGCAGGCGGCACGCCATGGCTTCGAGCGTCACGTTGCCAAACGCCTCGGTGACGGAGGGATTGAGCAGCACGTCGGAACTCGCGAGGAGCCGCGCCAGATCCGTTCCGGTCCGCTCGCCGACGAACAGCGCCTTGGGCAGCTGCTCTTCGAACCACGGCCGGGCCGGGCCCTCGCCGATGACGAGCACGCGATGCGGAACGTCGCGCTCCTCCAGCGCGTGGATGGTGTCCGCGAAGACGTCGAGGCCCTTCTCCATCACGACACGGCCGAGGAAGGCGACGATGACCTCATCGTCGGCGATTCCGAGGCTACGGCGCCATTCCAGGTCGCGACGTTCCGGGTTGAACTGCTCACGGTCGATGCCGCGCGTCCACGTCGTGATGTCGCGATTCATGCGCTGGGCGCGAAGGATGGCGGCGGTGGATTCAGCCGGCACCATGACAACTTCGCAGCGATGGTAGAGCCGCCGCATGACGCCGCGGGCGAGCGGCTCGAGGAACTGCAGCCCGTAATAAGCGAAATAGGTGTCGAACCGCGTGTGGACGGAGGCGACCACGGCGATGCCGCGCCGCCGGGCCCAGGTCACCGCTCGATGCGCGACGAAGTCGGGGCTCGAGATGTGGACGACGTTCGGGTTAAACTGCTCGAGGTCTCGCCGAACGCGGGACGGCAGCGCGATCGGGAGCCGATATTCCGAGCGGCCTGGGATCGGGATCGCGGGAATGTCCACTAGATCGCCGGTGGCGGGGAAGGCGGGATCCTTCACCGTCGGCGAATAGACCCGCACCTGCACCCCCTGGCCGAGCAGGTAGCCGACCAGCCGGTTGAGCGCCTGGTTGGCGCCGTCGCGCACGTAATTGTAATTGCCCGAAAAGAGGGCGACGCGGAGGTCGGTCGGCTTCACGGGTCGCGGCTGTAGGGGTTTCTCGTTGGGCGTCAAATTCGGTCTGCCGCCGATCGCGAGGGAAGACGCGCGGCTGTTCATCCTCGGAAGCCTGCCCGGTGACGCGTCGCTGGCCGCGAAGCGTTATTACGCCCATCCGACCAACCAGTTCTGGCGCCTCCTTGGCCATGCGATCGAAGAGGAGCTTCAGCCGCTCGACTATGAAGACCGGCTCCAGCGCGTCGCCGACCGTCGGATCGGCCTGTGGGACGTGATCGCCTCCGCGAGCCGCCGCGGAAGCCTCGACCAGGCGATCCGCGATGCGGAGCACAACCGGGTCGAACATCTGCTCAACGACTTTCCGGAGCTGCGGGCGATCGCGTTCAACGGCTCGACCGCGGCAGCCGTTGGCCGCAGGCTTATCGGTGAGCCGCCGCCGCGAGTCAGCCTGCTCGATCTCCCCTCGTCGAGCGCGGCGAACACCCGGTCTTTCGCGGAGAAGTCGCGGGCCTGGGAGGCCTTGCGCTTATTCCTTTGAGCCCTAGGAGCCTTAAGGTGCGCCGAGCGTAGATGAAGGGTGATCCGCCTGATGGTTCCTCCGGAAGAAGAAGAAATCGACAGCGACAAGAGGCTGTCGATGGTGGACGAGGCGCTCGTCGCCGGCACGATCGCCAATACGAACGGGCTGCTGGTCATCCTCGCCAAGTTGGTCGCCAGGGGTGTCTTCGACCGCGCGGACCTGCAGTCCTTCTCCGATAGCTATTCCAAGCCGCTCGACCATGTCGGGATGCGCGAGAACGAGCTGGTCAGTCAGATGCAGGACCAGATGGAGAGCACTCTCGCCGAGCTGATGCGCTATCTCAGCGAGCGGGACAAAGAGGGCTGACGGCGAGGTGAAGCAGCTGCTGCGCTTGCTGATGCTTTTGGCGGTGATCATTTCGCCCCTCGGCATGGCGAATGCGGTCCCGACCGCCGCGCAGCACAGCGCCGCAAGCATGCCGGTGCAGCACTGCCCGGAGCAGGGCAAAGCTGGCTTCGCTCATTGCGCGATGGCCTGCTCGGCCGCGCTTCCGGCAAGCGCGACGAGACAGGTCGAGCCGCCACCAATCACCTGTTCCGCGCCTCCGATCGAGGTCGCCCACCAGCTGCACGGCCTTCACGCCGAAACCGCAACGCCTCCTCCCAAGCATTCCTGAGAACGCGAGGCACAGTCGAACTCAGGAGAAAACAGTTGCGAATTCTCAGTGTAGCAAGCGCGATCGCGCTTGCGGGCCTGTCCGCGCCCGCCGCGGGACAGATGCACATGCCTGGCATGAAGATGCCGGTGCCGCAGAAGAAGCAGGCGGCGCCGAAGAAGCCGGCTGCGAAACCCAAGGTGGCGGCCAAGGCTGCGACGAAAAAGGCGGGCACGACGAAGAAGCCCGCCGCCACTCACGCGGCCCACGAACCCGCTCCCCCGAGCTCGTCGATGGGAGGCATGACAATGCCGGTGGAGCATGGCGGCATGCAGATGCCCTCACAAGCCCCGCCAGCCGGTCCGTCGGAAATGCCGATGGACCATGGGCAGATGGCGCCAATGACCATGCCAATGGGCGCGCATGCCGGCCATGAAATGGCGATGACGGGCGCCTTGGGCCCGTATCCGATGGAGCGGGAATCCTCGGGCACGGCGTGGCAGCCGGACACGTCCGAGCACATGGGCCTGCACGTCATGAGCGGCGAGTGGACGCTGATGGCGCATGGCTTGCTCAACCTGGTCTACGACCATCAGTCGGGACCGCGTGGCGACGACAAGGCGTTCGCCAGCGGAATGCTGATGGGCATGGCTAGACGGCCGCTCGGGAATGGCACTCTGCAGCTCAAGGCGATGGTCAGTCCCGACCCCGTCATGGGGCCGAGCGGCTATCCGCTGCTGCTCGCGAGCGGCGAGACGGCGAACGGCCGCGATCGGCTGATCGACCGCCAGCACCCCCACGATTTCTTCATGGAGCTGTCGGCCTCAGTCTCCCAGAACATCGGCTCGAAGAGCAGCGTCTTCCTCTACGCCGGGCTTCCCGGTGAGCCGGCCTTCGGTCCGCCCGCTTTCATGCACCGCGAGTCAATCCTTGATTCGCCCGAAGCTCCGATCAGCCATCACTGGCTGGATTCCACGCACATCAGCTTCGGCGTCCTCACCGGCGGGATAGTCATCGACCGGGTGAAGCTGGAGGTCAGTCGGTTCAATGGCCGCGAGCCGGACCAGCATCGCTGGGACATCGAGACGGGTCCGCTCGATTCCACCGCCATCCGGCTTTCGTGGAATCCCACGCGCACCCTCGCTTTGCAGGGCAGCTGGGGCCATTTCACGGATCCGGAGCAACTGGAGCCCGGGGTCGACCAGAAGCGCTGGTCGGCGAGCGCGCTCTGGGCAGACGATGTGGCGCTAGGCTGGAAGGCCGCGGCGACGCTCGCCTGGGGCCGCAAAACGGTGCACGGCCACGATGACGACGCCATTGCCGCCGAGGCTTCGGTCAAGCACATCGGCTGGACCCTGTTCGGCCGCGGTGAGATGACCGAGAATCGCGAACTGCTGGGCGTCGCGGACGGGCCGAGCTTCAGAGTGGCCAAGGTTTCGCTAGGTGCGGTCAGGGACTTTCGCTTCGCCGATCACCTGGCTCTCGGCGCGGGCGGTTTGTTCGCCGTCAACTTCGTGCCCGTCGAGCTTGAGCCGCTTTACGGCGGGCACAATCCGACCGGTGCCATGGCCTTCGTCCGCCTGAAGCTGCAGTGATTGACTAGGCGCGCATCAGCACACATATGGCGCCCTCTCGCATCGAGCGTGGCCCCTTCGTCTAGCGGTCCAGGACGTCGCCCTCTCACGGCGAAAACACGGGTTCGAGTCCCGTAGGGGTCACCAAATCTGGCGTGGGAGCGCCTTCAGATCGCCTCGGTCCCCCCTGCGAGCATGAGCCTGGGCTCTGCCTCCACTTCCGCTTCCCGGTGAGTGAACTTGCCGTCCACCTGCGCCCCCTCCTCGATGGTGAGCGACCCGTAGGTCACGTCGCCCTCGATCCGGGCAGTCTTCAGGATGACGAGCACATCCGCGGTGATCGAGCCCTTGATCTTGCCCGCGATCCGCGCGCTTTCCGCCACGACCATGCCGGTGACCTCGCTGGCTTCACCCTGCACCAGCGCGGCACAGCCGATGTCGCCGTCGATTTTCCCGTCGAGGTGCAGGTCCATTTTCGCCGCCAGGTTCCCACTGAGGGCGATGTCCGGACCGAGGACGGAAAAGGTCGATCCCGTCGAGCTGCTATTGAACTGACGGTCGGTTGAATCGTGCTTTTTCGAGAACATTGGGCACCACCTCCAAAAATGGCCGAGGATTGACGGGTTGGCCGTTCAGCCGAACTTCGAAATGCAAATGCGGGCCGGTCGAGCGGCCCGTGCTTCCGACGGCGCCGATAACCTGGCCGGCAGTGACCAGGTCACCGGCGTGCGCGTGGAATGCGGACATGTGCGCGTAACGGGTCAGCAGGCCGTTGCCATGGTCGATCTCGACGCAATTGCCGTAGCCCCCGCGCTGGCCGACGAACGCGACCCGCCCCCGAGCGGCGGAATAGATGGGAGCCCCCATCGCCGCCTTGAAATCCAGCCCCGGATGGAACGCCTCGCTGCCTTCGATCGGATCTGTGCGGTAGCCGAAGTTGGAGGAAATATATTGGGCGGCCGCGGGGATGACCTGAGGGATTCCCTCGAGGCCCTGCTGAAGCGCATCCATCCGCGCGAGGCTCAGGCCGAGGCGCTGGAAGCGCGAATCGACCGAAGCCTTCGCTCCGGGCAGGAACGGAATGAGCGGACCGCCCATGGCGCTGCGGTCGTCGATCGAGGCGAGCACGCGCGAGGGATTGAGGCCCAGCTTGCGCATCGCGGCGACGGCCACGGCAGAGCGCCGGTCGGCATAGCGGGTCAAATCCTCAGCGAAGGCGAGCTGGCGCGCCTCGACCCGGGCGAGCGGGGCGGCTTCGGGAACCAGCGCGCTCACCTTCTGGACCGTCTTCGAGGCCTCCTTGCTGCTGTCGGATACAGTTTCGCCGGCCTTTGCGTCGGTCGGAAGGTCGCCGACATAGGTCTTAACCATCTTCTCGATGAAGGCCTGGCGGTGGTCCAGGTCGTCGGCGACCGCGTCGACATTCTTGCGGTAGGCAGCGATCCGGTTTTCCGCCTTCACGACCTTCGCTTCGCGATTGATCAGGACAATGTTCTGGTGCTGCTCGAGCAGCGAGCTCATCGCCACCGCAGCCATGGTCAGGACCCAGGCGAGCAGCAGCGCAAAGATGATCCCGGCGATCGCCATCTGCAGGCGAGTCGATATCCGAACGTAGCGGACGTGCCCGTCCGTTCGCATGATGAACTCGCGTTCCGGGAACCAGCCCCGTACGCGCACCATCGCCGCCCCCGCGATCGTCCGATGCAAGGAATCCCCCCTCCTTGTCGTCCCGGCGACTCGGTTATCTCGTTATGGCTGAGTCACGAATAGGGTCCGACTGAATCGGGGACGAGGCGGCGCGCACGTGCGGCAGGATCATTCGTCCCGCGTTAATCGCGGACCGCTCCAACGCGGGTAAACTGAACCCTGATTCCGCGTTTACCACGACCCGGCGGCGCGGGCCCAAAACGGCGGTGACGAGGCGCGCCTCCGCTCCAGCCAATCCTCAATGATAGCCGCCATTCGCGGCGCGGCACGGCCGTCGCCGTAAGGCAGCGTCTTACTCGCCATTGCGGCCCATTCGGCCTGGTCGGCGAGGAGTCGGCTTGCTTCTTCGACGATTGAGCCTGTGTCGGTGCCGACGAGCCGAGCGTTCCCGCTGGCGATGCCCTCGGGCCGTTCGGTCTTCTCGCGAAGGACCAGCAACGGCGTGCCGAGCACCGGCGCCTCTTCCTGGATTCCACCCGAATCGCTGAGGATCAGGTCGCAGTCGCGCATCCGCCGAACGAGCTCCGGATAGCCGCAGGGATTGAGAAGGCGGACGTTGGGGATGCCGCTCAGCAGCCGGCGCATCGTGCCAGCCACATGCGGGTTCGGATGAAGGATCAGGTCGATTCGCACCGTTCCCCGCGTCGCCAGCTCGACGAGGGCCGCCGCGATGGACTCCAGGCCCTCGCCCCAGCTTTCGCGCCGGTGACAGGTGACGAGCAGGCGGGGCAGGCCGCGGTCGCGCAGGCTGGGCGGCGGCAGCTGCGCCTGCACGGAGAGAAGCGCGTCGATCCCGCTGTTGCCGGTCACATGGATCTCGCCGCCTACCTTCTCTGCGTGGAGGTTCCCCGCGGCGAGCTCGGTCGGCGCGAACAGCAGGTCGGCGTCGGCATCGATGGCGGTGCGATATTCCTCCTCCGGCCAGGGGAGCGCCGGGTCATGAGTCCTGAGACCCGCCTCGACATGGGCAACGGGCACCCCGGCGGTGAAGCCGGCCAACGCGCCGCCGAGCGCGCTCGACGTGTCGCCCTGAACAAGCAGCAGGTTCGGCGCATCCGCCAGAAGAGGCAGGAGCGCTTCGGTAACGTTGCGCACGTGGAGGTGCGGGTTCTCCTGTCCGGGGCAGCCTAGGTGGCTATGTTGGAATTGCTCCAGTCCGAACGCCTCGGCATTCAGCGCCTGCTGACCGGTGAAGACGACGCGCGGGCGCATCCCGCGCTCCGCGAGCGCGTGGGCGACCGGCGACAATTTGATGGCTTCAGGCCTGGTCCCGACGACCAGCCAGATATCGGCGAAACGCAGCCTTCCCCCTTACTCGGCTGGCGCAATGTGCCTCCACTTCGGAGGGAGTCAAGCCGCCAGGGCTTAGCGGAAATTGTCGGCGTAGGCCTGCAGCTTCAGCCGCACCGGGGGTGCCGGAACCACGTGGTAGCTGAGGCCGCGCTTCTCACAATAAGCGATCGCAGCGTCCTTGGTCGGGAAGGTCAGGCGGACCTGCGGATTGGTGTCCCTCGAACCATTCCATCCGGTGAGCGGATCGGCGCGCATCGGCTCCTGGCGTTCGAACTCCAGCAACCAGCGACCGGTGTTGGCCTTCCCCGACTGAGTGGTCCTGCGGTCGAGCTCCGAAATTCGAGCGACGGTCATGCAGGCGCCGTGGCGCAGCGGGCGGGCCAAATCAAGTCAGGACCGCAAAGTGTGAGATCGGCTAGAAGCCGCGTCACATGGCTGAACAGGAACAATCCGGCGCGGCGAACCGCCTGCTCTGCTGGGCGGTCCATGCGTTCACGGCGACCGGCGCGGTGCTCGCGCTGCTGGCCCTCGCCGCGGTTGAAGGCGGCCGCTGGCGGGAGGCGCTGCTGTGGCTGCTCGCGGCGCTTGTCGTGGACGGAATCGACGGGACGCTGGCGCGAAAGGCGCGCGTCGCCGAACGGCTGCCGCGCATCGACGGCTCGGCGCTCGACCTCGTGGTCGATTACCTAACCTATGTCTTCGTGCCGGCCTGGTTCCTGCTGAAGCTCGGCGCATTTCCGGCGAGCGCGGCGATGCCGCTCACCATGCTCATTCTTCTCTCGTCGCTCTACACGTTCGCCCGGCGCGACATGAAAACCGAGGACGGATATTTCCGCGGCTTTCCTGCCCTCTGGAACATCGTGGCCTTGTATATCTATGCGGCGGCAGCGCCGCAGTGGCTGGCCGCGGCGATCGTGCTGGTCCTGGCGGTCCTGACCTTCGCGCCCGTGCACGCCGTGCATCCGCTCAGGGTCCGCGACTACGGTTATTGGCTGCTCGGTGTCTCCGTCATGTGGATGGTGGCGACCCTCGCCTTGTTCCTGCCCTTGAGCCGCGAGGTCCGAACCGCTGCGCTGGCTACCTCACTCGCCACGGCCGTGATCCTAGTCGCGATGGGCTTCGCACGAACGGTCCGGGGAGCGGGTCAGTAAGCGCGAGCGATCGCGAACTCGACCGCTTCGATGAGCGCCGCCTTCGCCTTGCTCGCCGGAAAGACCGCTAGCGCGTCGATTGCGCGGCGACCGTATCTGCGCGCGTGCTCCACCGTATCCGCCAGCGCATCCGTCGAGCGCATGAGCTTGATCGCATGGGCGAGATCGGCGTCGGTGACCCGCTCGCCCGTGATGGCGGCTTGCCAGAACTTGCGGTCGGGATCGTTGCCGCGGGCATAGGCAAGGATCACCGGCAGCGTCATCTTGCCGTCGCGGAAGTCATCGCCGACGCCCTTGCCCATCGTCGCCGCGTCGGACGCATAGTCGATCACATCGTCGGTCAGCTGGAAGGCGATGCCGAGATTCTTGCCGTAGCTTTCGAGCGCGAGCTCCTCGTCCTCGCTCGCCTCCGCGACGACCGGCGCGACGCGGCACGCGGCCGCAAAAAGCGCCGCCGTCTTTGCCCCGATGATCGCGAGATATTGGTCCTCGCCCGTGTCGATCCGGCGCTGGGCAGTCAGCTGCTCGACCTCGCCCTCGGCGATCACGGCCGAAGCGTGGCTGAGGATCCGAAGCACGCGCAGGGACCCGTCCTCGACCATCAACTCGAAGGCGCGGGAGAAGAGGAAATCGCCGACGAGAACGCTCGCCGGATTGCCCCAGATGAGGTTCGCGGTGCGCTTGCCGCGGCGCATGCCGGAGCCGTCGACCACGTCGTCGTGGAGCAGGGTCGCCGTGTGAATGAACTCGACCGCGGCGGCGAGCTTGTGGTGGCGCGTGCCCGGGTAGCCGAGGAGGTTGGCGCAGGCGAGCGTCAGCATCGGGCGCATTCGCTTCCCACCGCCCGCGATGAGGTGACCGGCAAGCTCGGGGATCAGCGCGACCTTGCTCTGCATCCGCTCGAGGATGACGGCGTTCACACCGTTCATGTCGCTGGCGACAAGCGACATCAGCGCGTCGAGCGAAGGCTCGCGCTTCGTGCCGAGTGGATGAACGGTGGCCGCCACGGCGCCGCCCTAGCGGGACAGCGCCGTTTTTCCTAGCCGCCTACCAGACGTGGACGCGCTGCTCGGGCGGCAAATAGAGCTTGTCCCCGGGCTGCACGTTAAACGCCTTGTACCAGGCGTCGACGTTCCTCACTACGCCGTTGACCCGGTACTTGGCGGGGCTGTGCTCGTTGGTGAGCAGCTGCGCACGCAGCGCGCCTTCGCGCGTCTTCGTTTCCCAGCTGTAGCCATAAGCGATGAAGAAGCGCTGGTCGCCGGTGAGGCCATCGATCAACGGCGGTTCCCCGTGCTGCGCGACATATTTGCGGTAGGCCGCGTAGGCCACTTCGAGTCCGCCGAGGTCGCCCAAATTCTCGCCGAGCGTCAGTTGTCCCTTGATGTGGACTCCGGGAATCGGCTCGTAGCCGTTGTACTGGCTGACCAGCCTGTCGGCGTGCGCGGTGTAGAGCTTGGCGGTTGCGGGCGTCCACCAGTCGGCGAGCTTTCCGTGCGCGTCGAACTTGCGTCCCTGGTCGTCGAAACCGTGGCCGATCTCATGCCCGATGGTCGCGCCGATGCTTCCGTAGTTCGACGCCGGGTCCGCGTTGGGATCGAAATAGGGCGGCTGAAGAATCGCTGCCGGGAAGGTGATCTGGTTCTGCGTCGGGTCGTAATAAGCGTTGTTGGTCTGCGGCAGCATTCCCCACAGGGTCCGGTCCACCGGCTTGGGGAAGCGCGACAGCAGCAGCTTCCATTCGAAATCGTCCGACCGGATCGCATTGCCGAGGAGGTCGCCGCGCTTCACGACCAGCGACGAGTAATCGATATATTTTACCGGGTGGCCGATCCGCGGATCGAAGCTCGCGAGCTTATCGAGTGCGCGCTTCTTCGTCGGCGCGTCCATCCAGCTGTTGGCCTCGATCTTTTCCTTCAGCGCCGCGAGGATGTTGTCGATCAGCTCGTGCATCTGCCGGTCGCTCTCCGGCGGATAATGGCGCTGGACGTAGATTTGCCCGACGCCCTCGCCGAGCGCTCCGTTGACGAAATCGACGCCGCGCTTCCAGCGAGCGCGCTGCTCGGGAACGTCACGCAGGGTCTTCGAGAAGAAGTTGAACTTCGCCTCGTCGAAGGCCTTCGGGAGGAACTGGGCGTTGCCGCTGATCAAGTGGACGGTCGTCCAGTCCTTCCACGTATCGAGCGGCACCGAGGCGAATAGCCTCGCCTCGGCCTGGATCGCGCTTTTCTCGCCGATAACGACCTTGTTCACCTTGGGAAGGCCCAGCTTCGTCAGCGCCCGATCCCACTGCAGCTGCGGAGCGAATGCGCGAAGCTGCGCGCGAGTCATCGGGTTGTAGACCTTGTCGACGTCGCGGCTCTGTTCCGGAGTCCAGTGGATCTTCGCGATCTGGGTCTCAAGCGCGATGATACGGTCGGCCCGCGCTTCGGGATCGCTGATTCCGGCGAGCTTCTCGATCTGGATGATGTAGTCGCGATAAGCCTTGCGATAGGCGTCGTACTTTGCGCCCTTCAGCAGGTAATAATCGCGATTGGGCATCCCGAGGCCGTCCTGCGAAGCGTAAACTGCGTAGCGCTCCGGGTTCTTGAGGTCCGGGAAGATGGAGATGCCGACCGGCGAGTCGAAGCCGGGCTCGGCGAAGAGGTCGACGAGTTCCCCGCGAGTCTTCACGGCGGCGATGCGGTGCAGATAGGGCTGGAGAGGCTGAGTGCCGAGCTTCTCGACCGCCGCTTCATCCATCCAGCTCGCATAGAGATCGCCGATCTGCTGGCCGAGCTTTCCGTTCGCCGACGGGTCCTTGGCCATGTCCTCGACGATCGCGCGGACGTCGCGCTCGATTTGGTCGTTGAGGACGGAATCGATGCCGGCGAAGGTGCGGTCGGCGGCGATGTCGGTGCGCTTGAACCAGCTGCCGTTCACATAATCGAAGAAGTCGTCGCCTGGCTTGACGGCGCTGTCCATCGCGGTCGCGTCGTAGCCCCAGGTGCCGTACACCGGCTTCGCCGCATCCACGGCCGTCGCGGCAATCGCCAGCAGGCTCGCGGTGGCAACGGTCAACATCTTGATATTCATGTAAAAATACCTCCCCGGCATGAGCGCCGCCTCATGCACCTTTGAACAGGGCTCGTCAAAGCATGGTTCGACGAAGGGGCGGCTGCGTCAGCCCGAGGGCAGGGTCAGCCGGGCGAGCAATCCGCCAAGGTCTTCGCTCTCCTCGAGGCTGATCGAGCCGCCATAGATCTCGGCCACATCGCGGACGATCGCGAGGCCAAGGCCGGTGCCGGGTTTTCCCGTCGTGTCTAGCCTCGCGCCGCGAGTGAAAAGCGAGCCTCGGTCGGCTTCCGGAATTCCGGGGCCGTCGTCCTCGATCTCGATGTCGACCATACCGCCTTTGCGCTCGACGGTGACGAAGACGCGCCCGCCGCCATATTTCGCGGCATTCTCGACCAGGTTGCCGAGCATCTCGTCCAAGTCCTGGCGCTCGACCCGGACCTGCGCCTTGTGGTCGCCGGCGATGTCGACGGTGACGTTTTCGTAAAGCCGGTCGACGGCGCGCTCGACCGCTTCGAGGCTGTCCCAGACGGTAGCTCGGGCGTGCGCCGACGCGCGCCGGCCGATCGCCCGGGCGCGCGCGAGATGGTGGTCGATCTGACGCCGCATCACGGCGGACTCTCGGATCACCGTGTCATCGAGATCGGGCGAGTCTGCCGTCGCTGCGTTGGTGATGACCGTCAGCGGGGTCTTCAGCGCATGGGCGAGGTTCCCCGCGTGGCGCCGGGCTTCCTCGGCCTGCGCCTCGCTGTGGGCGAGAAGCTGGTTGATCTCCTCGGTGAGCGGACGGATCTCCGTTGGGAAATCCTGCCCGATGCGGGTGTTTTCTCCCGAGCGGATCGATGCCACCTCGCGCCGGACCCGGCGCAGCGGCCACAGGCCGTAGAAGGTCTGCAGCGCGGCGAGGATGAGAAGTCCGAGGCCGAGCGCGCTGAAGCTCCAGATCAGGGTGCGCCTCAGCTGCTTGATCTGAGCGTCGATCGTCTCGCGCGACTGCGCCACCTGGAACCGCCAGCGCACGTCCGAGCCGGGAAGGATCGCGTCGCGCTCGGCAATCCGCAGCGGCTCGTCGTGGCCCGGCGTCGAGAATTCGTTGCTGTCGTAGAGGTGCGGCTTCACGTCGTTATGGGTGTCCGTGACGCGCAGACGCCTGTCCCACAGCGAGCGCGACGGGAAAGTGTCCGCGCCGACGCCGCTGATCTGGAAATACAGGCCCGAATAGGGCTCGACGAAGCGCTGGTCGGCGGGCGGACGGTTAAATCGCACCTCCCCGGCGGGCCCGATCTCGGACGAGGCGATCATCGAATTGAGGACGAAGACCAGCTGGTTGTCGAAGCTGTCAATGATCGACCGGCTCAGCACCCGGTCGAGAGCGAACCCGCCGATGAGGAGGAGCGCGACGATCCAGATCGCCGCAATGCCGATCATCCGCCGGGTGAGCGAGCCTACCCGAGGGCGGAAGGCCTCTCGTCTGGCGGCGGGGAGAACCTCGGCCGCCGCCGTTGCCGGGGCGGCTTGCTCGTTCAAGTCCGCTTATCCTCCGGCTCTTCGAGGCTGTAGCCGAGGCCGCGAATGGTCGTGATCACGTCGGCGCCGAGCTTCTTGCGAATTCGAGTCACGAACACCTCGATGGTGTTCGAATCGCGGTCGAAATCCTGGTCGTAGATATGCTCGATGAGCTCCGTCCGGCTCACCACCTTGCCCTTGTGGTGCATGAGGTAGGAGAGGAGCTTGTACTCTTGCGCGGTGAGCTTCACCGGATCGCCGTTCCTGGTGACCTTGCCGGAGCGCGTGTCGAGCCGGATATCGCCGGCAACGAGCTCGCTGCTCGCGATTCCGGCGGAGCGCCGGATCAGCGCTCGAAGGCGCGCGATCAGCTCCTCGGTCTGGAACGGCTTGGCGAGATAGTCGTCCGCGCCTGCATCCAGGCCGGCCACCTTGTCCGACCAGCTGTCGCGCGCGGTCAGCACGAGGACCGGCATCTTGCGCCCTTCCTTGCGCCAGCGGTCGAGCACGGTGAGGCCGTCGATCTCGGGAAGCCCCAGGTCGAGGATCACCGCGTCATAATTCTCGGTTGAGCCGAGGTAGTGGCCGTCTTCGCCGTCGGTCGCGAGGTCCACGGCATAGCCCGCGCCCTCCAGGGTCGAGCGAAGCTGCCGCCCGAGATTGGGTTCGTCTTCGACGATCAGAACGCGCATTTGTGCTTCCTGGAGCTGTTCATCTTCGCGGCGTCAACCCGCGTTACGGCATTCGGTTGCTTATGCGCAACGAACGCAAGCTGAACGGCAGTGAAGTGCTAATCCCTCAGGGATGCGAGCGGCGGATGATCCTGCCGGTCTGGGGATCGACGTCCACCCAGATGACTCGGCCATTCTCCATGAACTTCATGCGGTAGGTGCCGCCGTTGAGTTCAGGCCCGAGATAGTCGGCGCCGCCCATGAACGGCCTGACGCGCCGCTCGAGCTGCGGAAGCGGCATCGAACGGCCCTGCTGCGTCGCCTGGAACGCCTTGTCCGCGTCGCGCGGCTTATCGGCCAGCGCTGGAACGCTGGTCAGCGAGGCGGCGATCGCTGCCGCGAGCAGGGTACGAAACATGTTCATTGTGCGACTCTTTTCGAGCCTGTTTCTACCAGAGGCCATTGAATGCGCTATGAATACGGCCGATCGGCCGCGTTCATCGTCAAGGCAAGTGGCGCAAATGCAACGGTGCCGCCATATGGCCGCCCATGGCAGCGCCGATCCTCTCCTACGAAAAGCTTGGTCTCGTCCAGGGCGAAGGCTGGTTGTTTCGTGGTCTCGACATCTATGTCGGGGAGAAGGACCGGCTGGCGCTGATCGGCCGCAACGGTGCCGGCAAGACGACGCTGCTCAAGTGCCTCGCGGGTTTGATCGACCCGGACGAAGGAAAGCGGACCATCGTCCCGGGGACCCACGTCGTTCTGCTGGAGCAGGACCCTCCGATGCAGGGGCACGATACGCTCCAGGAGTGGGTGCTTCACGGTTCGAACGGGCCTGCACCGCACGAGGCCGACGCGATCGCTCACCAGCTCGGAATCGATCTCTCGCGCCCCGTGGCGAGCGCGAGCGGCGGCGAGCGGCGGCGAGCGGCGATCACGAGGGCGCTGGCGCAGGCCCCCGACGTACTCTTCCTCGACGAGCCCACCAACCACCTCGACCTCGCCGCGATCGAGTGGCTCGAGGAATGGCTGAAGCGCTTCAAGGGCGCCTTCATCGTCATCAGCCACGACCGCACCTTCCTCAACCGGCTGACGAGCAGCTGCGTTTGGCTCGACCGGGGACAGCTGAGGCGCGCCGAGATCGGCTTCGGCGGCTTCGAGGCATGGACCGAGCGAGTCTATGAGGAAGAGGCGCGCGCGGCGGAGAAGCTCGATGCGAAGCTGAAGATCGAGCTTCACTGGCTGCAGCGCGGCGTCACCGCCAGGCGACGCCGCAACCAGGGACGGCTGGCCAAGCTGCACGAGATGCGAGCGCAGCGGGCGGCGATGATCGGCGGCGCCGGAACCGCGAAGCTGGCCCTGGCCAAGGACGATGTTCGCTCCAAGACGGTGATCGACGCGGAGCATGTCAGCAAGAGCTACGGCGAGCGCCAGATCATCCGCGACTTCAGCCTGCGTATTCAGCGCGGAGACCGGATTGGGATCGTCGGGCCGAACGGCGCGGGCAAGACCACTCTCCTCAAGCTGCTCACCGGCGAGCTTGAGCCGGACAGCGGAACGGTGACTCGGGCGAAGACGCTCTCCGGGATCGTCATCGACCAACAGCGCAGGCTGATGGAGCCGACCAAGCGCGTGCGCGACGTGCTCGCCAACGGCGGCGAGTGGATCGAGGTGCGGGGGCACAAGAAGCACATCAAAGGGTATTTGAAGGAATTCCTGTTCGATCCGGCGCTGGCCGACGCGCCGATCGGCTCATTGTCGGGAGGCGAGCGGTCGCGGCTGCTGCTCGCTCGGGAGTTTGCTCGCCACGCGAACCTGCTCGTGCTGGACGAGCCGACCAACGACCTCGACCTCGAGAGTCTCGACCTCCTGCAGGAGGTCATCGCCGATTATGACGGGACCGTCCTGATCGTCAGCCACGACCGCGATTTCCTCGACCGGACGGTGACGATCACGCTTGGGCTCGATGGGTCGGGCAAGGTCGATATCGTCGCTGGCGGTTACGAGGATTGGATCAGGAAGAGGTACGAGGCGCATCGTACCCCGGCGAAGGCCGGGGCCCAGGGCGTTGCGAAAGCAGCGCCTTCCGGCGCTCCTGGACCCCGGCCTGCGCCGGGGAACAGGAAGCTCTCTTATAAGGACCAGCGCGATTACGATCGCCTGCCGGCCGAGATCGAGCGGCTGGAGGCCGAAGTCGCCGCCGACGAAGCCGCGCTCCACGACGCCGACCTCTACAACCGCGACCCTGAGCGTTTCGCGGAGCTCACCGAACGCATTGCCCGCAACCGCGCCGAAATCGAGGCCGCGGAGCTTCGCTGGCTGGAGGTCGCAGAAATGGCCGAGGCGCTGGCGCGGGCCTAGCCGCGCTCGGGCCTTGCGGCCGCGCTTCCGCCGGCGAGGGCCGCCGTGCGCTCCCTGATCCGCCGCTCCAGGATCGACAGCGGCATCGCGCCCTCGCGCAGGATCTCGTGGAACTGCTTGATGTCGAACTTCGCGCCCAGCGTCTTCTGCGCTTCGGCGCGAGCACGCGTCCAGGCGGTGTGACCGACCTTGTAGCTGCAGGCCTGGCCTATCATCGTGCAGTAGCGTTCGACTTCGCGCTGGGAGCGCGGACGGGCGAAGCCGGTCGTCGCCACCATGTAGTCGGTCGCCTGGTCGCGGCTCCAGCGCTTGGTGTGGAGTCCGGTGTCGACGACCAGTCGAGCGGCGCGGAAGAGGAAGGACTGGAGGAAGCCCGCCTTGCCGAGCGGATCCTTGTCGTAGACGCCGAGCTCGCTCGCTAGCTGCTCGGCATAAAGCGCC
Source organism: Sphingomicrobium sp. (assembly GCA_036392595.1). Classification (GTDB taxonomy): domain Bacteria; phylum Pseudomonadota; class Alphaproteobacteria; order Sphingomonadales; family Sphingomonadaceae; genus Sphingomicrobium. Next base: position 318 of record DASVXR010000180.1, on the reverse strand, counting down.
CAACCTTCGGAATAAGCCGAGAAGAAGCCGAGCTTTCGGATCGTCGGAATGTCCTTCGACTGCTGGGCGATGCTGATCTGCAGGTGATGCCCCGGAACGCCTTCGTGATAGCTCAGCGTCGGCAGCGTGTACTTGGGCCAGTCGCCCATGTCCTTGAGGTTGATGAAGTAGATGGCAGGCCGCGACCCATCGAGCGCCGCTCGCCGGTAATAGCCGTTGGACGCGCCGTCCTGGATCTCCGGCGGAACTCGGCGGATCTCGAGCGGCTGGTTGGGAAGCGTCGCGAAGGCGTTCGGCAGCCGCGTGTACATGTCCTTC
>DASVXR010000179.1:0-4157 GCA_036392595.1 Sphingomicrobium sp. | reverse complement strand
CGTGCCACCGCCGGTTCCGTCTCCTTCGGGCGCCTGCGTGCCGCCACCGGTCTGCGGCTGGGTGGGCGTGGAGGGTGCCGGTGCCGCCGGCGCGGGCGCGGCCGGGCCGGGCGTCGGTGTGAGCTGCGGGGTCGGCGGCTTCTTGGGGTTGCGCGAGTCGCGGATCGCGATCGCCGACATCATGAAGTCGCGCCAGATCAGCGCCGGGTAGGTGCCGCCGGCCACTGGCTTGCCGCGGAACTCGGTGAGCATCGGCTTCAGCTTGTCCGGATATCCGACCCAGACCGCCACGGTGTACTGATCGTTGAAGCCCACGAACCACGCGTCGCCGTAGTTCTCCGTGGTGCCGGTCTTACCGGCCGCGAACTCGGGGAGCTTCGCCGCGGTGCCCGTGCCGCTGCTGATAACACCGGCGAGGAGTTGCTTGGCCTGCTGGTCGACCGCCTCCGGGATCACCTGCTTCGAGCGCTTCTTGTTCTCGTCGACCGTCTTGCCACCCGGTGTCTTGACCGACTCGATCGCGACGGGCCCCATCTTCGACGAGCCCAGCGTGCCCGAGACACGCTTGCCGTTATTGGCAATCGTCGAGTAGGCGTAGGCCATCTCGAGCGGGCTCACGCCGGTGCGAAGGCCGCCGAGCGTCATCGCCCAGTTGCTGGACACGCGAGTGCGGATGCCCATGCGCTGCGCGAGCCGCGCGATCTTTTTCGTTCCGATGCGGATGCCGAGCTGCGCGTAGACCGAGTTGTCGGAGTGCGCCGTGGCGGCCGCCAGGTTGGTGACGCCGGCGTAGGCGTCGTTGTAGTTGTGCACGATGAAGTGCTCGCCGTTGCCGTGCGGCACCTTGATGTCGAGCGGCGCGGAGGTGAAGCCACTGCCAGGCCCATAACCCCGCTCGAGCGCCTCGATCAGCGTGAAGGGCTTGAACGCCGACCCCGGCTGGCGGTGGCCGTTGGTCGCGAGGTTGAACGGCTTCTTCGCGAAGTCGTTCCCGCCGACCATCGCCTTCACCTCGCCGGTCTTGTTCTCGATCGCCACCACCGAAGCAGTGATGCCCAGGCCGGCGAGCCGGTTCCGGATGGCGGACTCGGCGGCGGCCTGGAGCTGCGGGTCGAGCGTTGTCTTGATCTTGAGCCCGCCCCCGAAGACACGGCCGGAGCCGTAGCGGTCCACCACCTGCTGCGTCACCCAGCTCGAGAAATAGGGCTGCGACGACTCAGGCTTCGGCGGGTTGATGCTTGCGCGCGAGGGGATCGCCTCGGTGATCGATTCCTGGTACTGGCTCGGGCTGATCATGTGCTGGTTGAGCATGTTCTTCAGCACCTGGTCGCGGCGCTCGCGGGCATGCTGCGGGTTCTGAAGAGGGTCGTAGGCGCTCGGGGACGCGATCATCCCGGCAAGTAGGGCAGCCTGAGCAGGCGTGATGAAGCGGGCGGCGCGGTAGTTCGGGTTGTACTTGGTCTGGGCGCCACCGAAGTAGGTGCGCGCCGCCGACTCGATCCCGTAGGCGCCGTTGCCGAAGTAGATGGTGTTCAGGTATTCGGTGAGAATCTTCTGCTTCGACCACTGCCGCTCCAGGTGGTAGGCGAGCGCGGCCTCGCGCAGCTTCTCGAACACCGTCCGGTTGCCCTGGGCGGCCAGCGCGTTCTTCACGAACTGCTGCGTGATGGTGGAGGCGCCCTGCACCGCGCCCTTGCGCAGCACGTCGGCGACCACGGCTCGGGCGATGCCGCGGTAGTCCACTCCCTTGTGCGTGTAGAAGCGGCGGTCCTCGATCGCGATGACCGCGTTCTTCACGTTCGGGGAGATCTCGTTCTCTCCGACGAGAATGCGGTTCTGGTTGCCGGTGAGCTTCGCGATCTGCGTGCCCTGCTTGTTGCCGGCGAGCAGAACAGAGTTCTGAGCTGCCCGGAACTCCGCCTGGTTCTCGAGCGACGGCAGCTCGCTCGCCACCGCCATCATCATCCCGAAGATCGTGGAGATGATCGCGAGCACGCCCAGGCCGAACAGCACCAGAGCGAGGCGCAGCTTCTTCAGCTTCGGCTTGGCCTCGCGTGCGCGTCCGTCCTCAGCACCGACGGCGCCCGGCGACGTGGCGGGCGTACCTGGCACAGGCCTCAGCACTGTCGGCGGGGTGGAATCCGGCATGAGAAGCGGGATGAACAGCTAGCCGCTGCCCAAGGCGGACGGCGGGGCGGCGACCCTTGCGCTCCGTCCGGCGCGGCTCGGCAGTCTAGCATTGGGCCCGTGACGGAAACCCCAGCTTCGGAGGCGCAGTTCCTCACCCGAAATGCAGTGGACGCGCTTCCGGAAGGGGCACTCGAGCGGCAATTGGGGGAAGGGCGCCCGCTTCGCGTGAAGTTGGGAATCGACCCCACGGCGCCCGACATCCACCTCGGGCACACCGTCGTGCTGCGAAAGCTGCGCGAGTTCCAGGACCGCGGTCACACGGTCGTTCTGATCGTCGGCGACTACACCGGCAGGGTCGGCGACCCGTCGGGGCGCTCTGCCACGCGCCCCCAGCTCGCGCCCGAGGAGGTCGACCGCAACGCGGAGCTCTACAAGGAGCAGGCGTTCAAGGTGCTCGACCCCGATCGCACAGAGGTCCGCCGCAACGGCGAGTGGCTAGACATGCCGATGGAGGACTTCTTCCGCCTCGCGCGCATCCCGACCGTGGCCCGCATTCTCGACCGGGACGACTTCCAGAAGCGCTTTCGTGCCGAGGAGCCGATCTCGATCCTCGAGCTGCTCTACCCGCTGCTCCAGGCCTACGACTCGGTGGCGATCGAGGCGGACGTGGAGCTCGGCGGGACCGACCAGCTGTTCAACCTGCTCCTCGGGCGCGACATCCAGGAGGCCTACGGGGTCCGGCCGCAATCCGTCCTCACGGTGCCGATCCTGCCCGGGATCGACGGCGTCGAGCGGATGGCGAAGTCGGCCGGGAACTACGTCGGAATCACCGAGCCGCCGGAGGAGATGTTCGGGAAGCTGATGCGCGTGCCGGACGAGGTGATGCCGACCTACTACTCGCTGCTGCTGGACGAGCCGTTCGACCCCGATCGCCCGGCGGTCGAGTCGAAGCGCAACCTTGCGCGTGTATTGGTCGAGCGCTTCCATGGGGCCGACGCCGCCCGCCAGGCGGAGGCGCACTTCGATCGCCTGCATGTGGAGCGCGGGCTGCCCGACGAGATCGAGGAGGCGCCGCTGCCGGACGGCGACAGGGTCCACGTGCCGGCGCTGATCCGTGACGCGTTCGGGGTTTCCGCCTCGGAGGCCCGCCGGCTGCTGTCCCAGGGCGGCGTGAAGCTGGACGGCGAGCCGCTGTCGGCGGACGACCTGGATCTGCCGGCGGAGCGGCTCGACGGCGCCGTGATTCAGCTCGGAAAGCGGCGGTTCAAGCGCTTTCGGCGCTCCGCCGAGGCGGCCTGAGTAACCCAATTGGCGCGCGCACGCGGCGTGGGGCACGTTGACGCTCCGCATCGCCGGGCGCTATATTCTCCGGTCCCTGTATGGCCCGCATTAGGACCACCCTGGAGGAAGTCAGAGCGTAAGGGCGCCGGTAACGGCGGGCCGGACCGCGCGGGCCTCCTCGGATGGGGAGGCCTTTTTGATGGGCCGATCGCAGGGCGAGCGCTACACTGCGGAGTCCCCGCAGCTCAAGAGGCGCGACGGTCTTTGAAAACTCAACAGCGTGTGCGATCGCGGAGCTCGCGACGAGCTTCCGATCGCGTCCAAGCCTGAAACCGCCCCTGCCGCTTCGGCAGCGGGGTCGGTCAACAACACATACCCGTCTATTCGGGTCGGCCGCCAGGTGTACGGAGGCCGGCCATACGAATTGACGACTCTCTGAACAAGACAGTGAATCCCGGTGCCCTCGTGGCGCCGGTGTGACACGCAGTTCTTTCACGGAGAGTTTGATCCTGGCTCAGGACGAACGCTGGCGGCGTGCTTAACACATGCAAGTGGTGCGACGAACCAGGCTTCGGCCTGGGGCAAAGCCGCGAACGGGTGAGTAACACGTGGGTAACCTGCCCCGATGACCGGGACAACCCGAGGAAACTCGGGCTAATACCGGATGTGGTCGCTCCTCACAAGAGGAACGACTAAAGGTAGCTTCGGCCTCCGCATCGGGATGGGCCCGCGGCCCATTAGCTTGT
>DASVXR010000178.1:0-2508 GCA_036392595.1 Sphingomicrobium sp. | reverse complement strand
GCTCAGGCAGGGGCTGATCGATCAAAGCGACGAGGAGCCCCAGCCACGCGAGCCGCGGTGGCCCGGAGAAGAATGCCTTGAAAGAGTCCGGCGGCCGCTCCGCCGGCGGGTCGCGAGCTACGCGCTCTAGACGCTGAAGCTGCTTCCGCAGCCGCAACCGGACTGAGCGTTGGGATTGGTGACTCGGAAGGCCGCACCGCCAAGGTCCTCGACGAAATCCACGGCCGAGCCCTTCACGAGATCGAGGCTGACGGGGTCCACCGCGAGTCTCACCCCGTCGGTCTCGATGACGGTGTCCTCGCTGTCCACGGCGTCGGCGAGCTCGAAGCGATAGGTGAAGCCCGCGCAGCCGCCGCCGTCCACCGACAGCCGCAGGATCGCCGGCTTGTGCTGGCGTTCGGCGATCCACGCGACGCGCTTCGCCGCATTCTCGGTCAGGCTGATTTGAGGCTCGCTCACGAAAGCGAGATAGGAACGCGGCTATCCGCGGACAATATTATTTGTCGCCGCCGGTCGGTCCGCCGATGCCCACCGCATCCATCGACGCTGTGCCGGTGCGCTTCTGCATCGCGAGCACATAGTCCGTCGACTTCATGAACGGGATCGGGTTCACGGCGCGCCCGTCGATCCGCACTTCATAGTGCAGGTGATTGCCCGTGGAGCGGCCGGTCGAGCCCATCCGGCCGATCTGCTGGCCGCGAGTGACGTGATCGCCGGCATGGACGAGGACGGCCGACATGTGGCCGTAGCGAGTGGTGATTCCGCGGCCATGGTCGATCTCGACGAGGTTGCCGTAGCCGCCGCTGTTCCATCCGGCGCGAACAACGGTGCCGTCGGCGGTCGCGTAGATCGGAGTGCCGTAGGCGCCGGCGAGATCGATTCCGGGGTGCATGGCGGCCGAGAAGTGGAACGGGTCCGAACGCACTCCGAAGCCGCTGGTGAATTCGACGCTGGCCTTCACAGGCTTGTCGGAAGGAACGGCGATCACTCCGTCCTGCAGCTGGTCGAGCTTCTTCCAGCTGTCGAACAGCGCCTTGAAGCTGGCGTTGCCCGCCGCTTCGAACGGGCCGCCCATGCCGCCCTTGCTGCCGGGGCTCGGCGGATTGATCCCGAGCTTCTTCAGCTCGGCGGCGGTGACCTGGTAGCGGACGTCCAGCGCCCTGGCGACGAGCGCGGCCTGTTGCAGCTGCGCCTCCTCGACCCGGGCGAGCGGGCCGTCAGTCGCGACGCGGCCGCCTTGCGCGGCGGCCTCGATCATCGCCGGATCGACCTTGCTGCCGCTGAGCACGGCCTCGATCAGCGCCTGGCGCTGCTCGATCAGGCGGGCGCGGGCTTCGGTGGCGGCGGGGAGGCTGGAAAAACCGTGCGGGCGGGTGACGAGCCGGCCGGTGGCGTAGCTCGCCCATGCGACGAGAGCCATCATCGTGGCGAAGAGGACAGCCTGAACGGGCGCGGAAATCCGGAATCGGCGCAGCCTGGATCCATCGTGGATGAAGAGATCGCGGTCCCGGAAAAATACGGTCGCCGCAGCCAGACCTTGCGTCATGTCCCCTCGCTCCATCACCCGAAGCACGCGCGCGCCAGCGGCACGAATACGTGCGAATCCATCGTTCAAGGAGCTCCCCAGCCCCACTTACGCAACTCGCGGATGCCCACCGCGTGCTGACGAGAGAGACGTCACTCCACCGGGTTAATTATTTCAACCTCGAGTCGCGAGAGGCGGGATGAGCCGCGAGGTAACTGCGGTGAATGGATCCGCCAAGGTCGTTCCGAGAGCGATTCGAATGAATTCAAATGCTTGTAGCGGGCAGCTGATCGAATCGGAGTCGCAACGGTCGGGAGGGCCCCGATGCGCGAATCTTTCGCGCCTTCTTGCCGACGCCGGATTGCGGCTTACAACCGTCCGCGGGCCACGGTGTCCCAACGCACCGCGCGCTCTCTGGAAGGAGAGTCCAATGACCGAAGCCGACGCGCAGACGCTGCGCGCGACCAAGCCACAAATCCGTCCCGCCAGGCCGTTCTTTTCGTCCGGCCCCTGCGCCAAGCCTCCGGGCTGGAGCCCCGCGATGCTGCGCACCGATGCGCTGGGCCGGTCGCATCGCGGAGCGCTCGGAAAGGCGCGATTGCAGGAGGCGATCGAGCGCACGCATGCGCTGCTGCAGCTTCCCGCGGATTACCGGGTCGGGATCGTGCCCGCCTCGGACACCGGCGCCATGGAGATGGCGATCTGGTCGCTTCTCGGAACGCGCCCTGTCACCATGCTGGCGTGGGAAAGCTTCGGCGCGGGCTGGGTCACCGATGTCGCCAAGCAGCTGAAACTGGATGCGGATGTCCGCACGGCAGACTACGGCGAGATCGCCGACCGCGGTGGCATCGATCCTTCGAACGACATCGTCTTCACCTGGAACGGCACCACGAGCGGCGTGCGGGTGCCCAATGCCGACTGGATCGCTGCCGAGCGCACTGGCCTCACCATCTGCGACGCGACCTCGGCCGCTTTTGCCCAGG
>DASVXR010000177.1:0-2856 GCA_036392595.1 Sphingomicrobium sp. | reverse complement strand
CGACAAGGTAATCGAGCGCCCGCCGCGCCTTGTAGGCATCGATCAAATCCTCATCGAGGCCGCGGGGGCGCTTCATCGCCTCGGTGACCGCCGAATTGGTGATCGCGTTGAAGGTCACCCGCTGCACCTGGCTCGGAAGCGCCTTCTTCTGCCGAAGCACCTCCTGCACGTGCCAGCTGATCGCCTCGCCCTCCCGGTCGGGATCGGTCGCGAGGATCAAAGTGTCCGCCTTTTTCGCCTCGTCGGCGATGGCCCGCATCTGTTTCGACCGGTCTGGCGAGACCTGCCAATGCATGTTGAAGCCGTGCTCGGGCTCGACCGAGCCGTCCTTGGGCGGTAGGTCGCGCACGTGCCCGAAGGAGGCGAGCACGCGGTGCCCGCTCCCGAGATATTTCTCGATGGTCTTCGCCTTGGCCGGCGATTCGACGACGACCAGCTTCACTCTTGTCCCTCACGCATACGCGTAAGGGTGGGGCTTCGGGATTCCTGCCGTCAAGCGGCGCGAAGGCTGACCTTGTTTCCGGCGTGCCGGTCGAGCCTTCCGCCGAGGTCAAGCTCGAGCAGCGCCATCTGCACCGCACCGCTTGGCGCTCCCGAGAGGCGGATGATCTCGTCGACTGGCACCGGCGAAGGGCCCAGTAGCTCCTCGATCATGCTCAATGCGTCATCGCCGTTCAGCGGCTCCGGCTCGGCAGGCTCGTACGTCGAGGGAGCGGATCGGAAGCTCGGCTCGATCGGCCGGATCGTCTCGGCTACCTCCCGCGCATTCTGGATCAGAGTCGCCCCATCGCGGATCAGCTGGTTGCAACCCTGCGCCCGCGGGTCGAGCGGCGAGCCAGGCACCGCCATGACCTCGCGGCCCGCCTCCGCCGCCAGCCGGGCGGTGATTAGCGAGCCCGAGCGCGGGGCCGCTTCGACGACGATCGTGCCGCTGCTCATCCCGGCGATGATCCGGTTGCGATACGGGAAGTGCCGCGCCCGCGGTTCTGTCCCCGGCGGCATCTCGGCGATCACCAGCCCGCGCTCGTAAAGCGCTTTCTGCCGCTGCTCATTCTCGGGCGGGTAGAAATTGTCGATCCCGCCCGCGATCACGCCAATGGTGCCGGTCTCCAGAGCGCCGTCATGCGCCGCGCTGTCGATGCCCCGCGCCAGGCCTGAAACCACGACCAGGTCCTGCTGGCCAAGGTCGTGCGCCAGGCCCCGCGCGAAGCGGCACGCCGCGGCCGAGGCGTTGCGCGCCCCGACGATGGCGACGGCTTGGCGATCGAGCAGGTTGAGATTGCCCTTGACGATCAGCAGCGGCGGCGCGTCCTCGAGCTCCGCCAGCAACCGCGGATAGAGACCCTGACCGAGCACGAGATACTTGGCGCCAAGCTTTTCGACCCTGGCGATCTCGCGTTCGGCGTTTTCACGCGAACAGAGCGCCGGCGCCTTGCCCCCGCCCCTTCGCGCCAGCGCCGGCACGGCAGCGAGGGCCGCAGCGGGGCTGCCGAAGCGAGCCACGAGCTGGCGGTACGTCACAGGACCGATCCCGGGCGTTCTCACCAGCCTCAGGCGGTCGATCAGTTCTTCATTCAAACCTTGGCTCTCCCAATGCGCGGCTCGGTTCCCGCCTTCAGTCGAAGGATATTCTCGCGGTGCTTCCAGACGACCAGCAAGGCGAAACCGAGCAGCATTGGGAAGAGCGATGAGTGAAGGATCGCGGCCGTGACCGGCGCGCTGATTGCCGCCGCCATTCCTGCGACCGACGAGATTCGGATCGTCAGCAGCAGGCCGAGCCAGACAACGGCATAAACGACGGCCGCCGGCGGCAGCAGACCGATGAGGATTCCAAGGAACGTTGCGACGCCCTTGCCGCCGCGGAACTTGAGCCAGACGGGATAGAGATGCCCAACTAGCGCCCCTGCGGCCGCATAGCGCTCGGCAAGGTCATTGAGCGGATCGCCGAAAAGCCTGTGCGCGACGAGCACCGCGGCCGTTCCCTTGAGGCAGTCGAGGAGCAGCGTCAGTGCGGCCAGTCCCTTGCTTCCCGTCCGAAGGACGTTGGTCGCTCCGATATTGCCCGATCCGACCTCGCGAATGTCACCCTTGCCGCCGAGCCGCGCCAGGATCAGCCCGAAAGGAATCGAGCCGAGCAGATAGCCGAGCGCCAGGGCAAGGAGCATCTCACGGGTCATCGGCCGCGGTGGTAGCAAACCCGAAGCCCCGCGCAACTTGCGGCTGTAGCTTCTCCACGCCACAGAGCCGCCGTGGATCCGAATGCCCCCATCCTCTTTTTCGACTCCGGCGTTGGCGGACTGTCGGTACTGCAGCCGACCCGCGAGCTGCTCCCCAACGCCCCCATCGTTTATGCAGCCGACAGCGCAGGCTTTCCCTACGGCAGGCGGAGCGAGGCCGAGATCGCCAGCCGGGTCCCCGCGCTCCTGGGCAGGCTGGTTGAGCGCTTCCATCCGCGCCTCGCGGTCATCGCCTGCAACACCGCCTCGACGATCGCGCTCGAGCATGTGCGCTCCGCGCTCGACCTGCCGGTGGTCGGCACCGTGCCCGCCATCAAGCCGGCCGCAGAGATGTCGAAGACCCGGGTGATCGGAGTGCTCGGCACGGAGGCGACGGTTCGCCAGCCCTATGTCGACGACCTCGCGGCGAAATTCGCGTCGGACTGCACGCTCGTCCGCTATGGCTCGCCGGAGCTGGTTGAGCTGGCCGAGGCGAAGCTTGCGGGCGAGGAGGTTGCGGTCGACAGCGTGCGCGCCGCGGCCCAGCCGATGTTCGGCGCGCCCGGCGGCAACCGCATCGACACGGTCGTCCTCGCCTGCACTCATTTTCCGCTTCTTGGCCATGAGCTTCGCGCAGCTT
>DASVXR010000176.1:0-5399 GCA_036392595.1 Sphingomicrobium sp. | reverse complement strand
CTTCCATCGGAAGCTCCAACGTGGCCGTGTGCCGCGCCCATGCCTCCGCTCCGTGAAGCTCGAACCGCGAGCCCATGCCGCCCAGCGGCTTGCCCTGCTCGCGGGTGAGCAGCTGGGCGAGCTCCTCCATATGCTCGTGCACCTTGTCAGCGATTCGGTTGACCGCCGCCTTGCGCTCCTCGTCGCTCGACTGGCTCCAGCTCTTGAACGCTTCGCGCGCGGCGTTCACGGCGCGGTCGAGGTCATCCTTCGTCGCAACCGGGCACTCGCCGACGACCTCGCCGTTTCCGGGGTCGCGGATCTCTATATATTCCGATGTCGGCACCTTCTCGCCGCCGATGATCAGACCGTAGCGTTCCATCACGTCCTGCATGTCGACCACCCTCTCCAGCTGAAGGCATTTTGGAACCGAAGCCTTCGCCGAGTCCAGTGGTTATTTAACATGTTCACTTGTTCTGCCGCCGCGATTACGACAGTCAGCAACGAGCCATGAGCGGGCAACCTGCCTTCGACCTGGACGCCAACGAGCGCCTCTCCCCGCAGGAGCTTCGCGGCCTCCAGCTTTCGAGACTGCAGGAGACGCTCGCCCGGGCATATGCGAACAATCGATCCTACCGGGCCAGGTTCGACGAGGCCGGAGTTCGCCCCGAGAGCCTGTGCTCGCTCGACGATCTGGCGCGATTTCCGTTTACGACGAAGCAGGACCTTCGCGACGCGTATCCGTTCGGATTCTTCGCGGTTCCGATGCAACAGGTGGTGCGAATCCACGCTTCGTCGGGCACCACGGGCAAGCCGACCGTCGTCGGCTATACGAAACAGGACATCGCCACCTGGGCGGGCCTCGTCGCACGGTCGATCAAGGCGGCGGGCGGCGCGCCCGGAATGAAGGTCCACGTGGCCTACGGTTATGGGCTCTTCACCGGCGGTCTCGGCGCGCACTATGGAGTCGAGGAGCTAGGCTGCACGGTAATCCCGATGTCGGGCGGGCAAACGGAGCGACAGGTCGAGCTGATCCTCGACTTCGAGCCCGACATCATCATGGTGACTCCGAGCTACATGCTGTGCCTGCTCGACGAGTTCCGGGCGCGCGGCCTCGACCCACGTGGCTCGAGCCTGAAGATCGGGATTTTCGGAGCCGAGCCATGGACCGAGGCCATGCGCTCCGAGATCGAGGACGCATTCGGGATCAGCGCCCTCGACATCTACGGCCTCTCCGAGGTCATGGGCCCCGGCGTCGCCCAGGAATATGGCTCGACCAAGGACGGGCCGACGATCTGGGAGGACCATTTCTACCCCGAGGTCATCGATCCGGAGACAGGCGAGCTGCTCCCGGACGGAAGCGAGGGCGAGCTGGTTTTCACCTCGCTCACCAAGCAGGCGATGCCGGTCATCCGCTACCGCACGCGCGATCTTACGCGGCTGCTCCCCGGCTCGGTCGGAGCCATGCGCCGAATGGCCAAGATCACCGGGCGATCGGACGACATGCTGATTATCCGTGGGGTCAATGTTTTCCCGAGCCAGATTGAAGAGCAGATCCTCAAATGCCCCGAGCTCGCGCCGCACTATCTGCTCGAGGTCACTCGCCCGGCACGGCTGGACGAGCTCACCGTCCACGTCGAGACGCGAACCCAGGACGTCGAGGGCGACAGCGCGGACGAGCTGTCGCATCACATCAAGGCAAATATCGGCGTCACCGCTCAGGTCCGGTTGTGTTTGCCCGGCACACTCGCCCGCTCCGCGGGCAAGGCAGTGCGGGTGAAGGACCTCCGTCCAAATAGGTAGAAAGGGGAGGTTCAGCCGCGGGCGAGGCGCCGTCCCATTTCCGCCATCCGCCGGAGGGTCTCGCGAATCTCCTCGTCGGTCGTGCGGGGGTTGATCGTGCAGAAGCGGAGCACCGGCCGTCCGTTCAGCACCGTCGAGGTTGCAATCGCATAGCCGTCCGCCAGCATCGCTTCGACAATGCGGCCCTGGAGTCGATCTATCTCCTCGGGCGGAAGTCCCGGCGCTACATAACGGAAGGTCACCACGGCAAGCGTGGCGGGAGTAACTACCTCCCAGTCGTCGATTGCGCGCAATTCGCGCTCGGCAATCTCCGCGAGCTCGATCCCCCGCGCGATCGCCGCGCGGAAGTTCGCCAAGCCGAAGGCGCGGAACGACAACCACAGCTTCAGGGCCCGGAACGAGCGCGTGAGCTGCACTCCATAGTTTCCGAAATTCACCTCGTCGGAGACGCCGTGCGTGTCGCGAAGATATTCCGGCATCACCTGAAACGTCCGCAGCAGCAGCGAGCGGTCCCGAACCAGCACGCAGCCGGCCTCGAACGACTGGAAGAGCCACTTGTGCGGATCGAGCGAAAGGGAGTCGGCGAGCTCAAGCCCGTCGAGCAGAGCCTTTCCCTTGTCCGCGAGGACCGCGGGCGCCCCATAGGCGCCGTCGACGTGCAGCCACATCTCCTCGGCTCGGCAAAGGTCCGCGATGTGGCGCAGGCGGTCCACCGCGCCGGTGTTGGTCGACCCCGCATTTGCAACGACGCAAAACGGGCGCAGCCCCGCCGAGCGATCCGCGCCGATTTGCGCCCGCAGCGCGTCGATCGACATGCGATATTCATCCGTCGCTTTGACGAGGCGGACCCGGTCCGCGCGCAGGCCGAGGACCCTCAGAGCCCGACCGACTGACGAATGGCACTGGTCGCTGATGTAGGCGACTGCTCCGTCCAGCTGGTCGCCGAGCTGGACGTGGCGAGCCACGGCAAGGCCGGTCAAATTCGCCATCGACCCGCCGCTCACCAGAAGCCCGCCCGCCCCTTCCGGCAGCCCGCAGATCTGCCGCAGCCACTCGATGACCGTCAGCTCGACCTGCGCGGGTGCCGATCCGGCGAACCAGGTGCCGGTGAAGACATTGAAGCCGGCGGCAAGAGCGTCGGCCATCACGCTCACGAAATTGTTGGGGCTGGGAACGAAGGCGAAGAAGCGGGGATGGTCCACGTGCAGCATGTTCGTGAACAGCTGCTCCTTCAGCGGCCCCAGCAGTTCGCGAGCGTCGGCTGGCTCCTCGGGAATGCTGCCTCCGAGCAGCGCCTGAAGCTCAGCGCGGCTAGCCTTCCGACCGACCAGCTCGTCGTGGATCCCGGCGAAGTGATCGACCAGCAGATCGACGACCTGATAGCCGACCGCGCGCATCTCCTCGGCGCTGAGCTCGAGCAGGCCCGCCGCGGATTCGCTCAATTATCACTCCGTGTAGTTGATGGCTGAAGTCCGGCTACTGTCGTTCGACGGCGCATGGCGGAGACGGAGGGATTCGAACCCTCGGTACGGGAATCCCCCGTACGGCGGTTTAGCAAACCGCTGGTTTCAGCCACTCACCCACGTCTCCGGATGCGGCCAGGAGCCGCGGGCTATATAGGCCAGATTTCCGGGCTTCAACCTGACGGCCGCTATTTCGGGACTACGTCGAGCCTCATCTCCAGGTCCATTCCCTCACCTGGCTCGAGGACGCGCATCCCCAGCTCCGGCCACTGCTGTTCCGGCGCGTTGAGCGCGGCATTGGCGTGTGTGACCGGCTCCGCGACGAAGATCCCGCCCGCCGGCGGCGAGTAGAGCTGGAAGAATTTTGCAGTCGGCGAGGACATCCGAAGCTCGTACGGCCACGCGGGATCGCTCATCCGCGCTTCCCCGCCCCAGCCGCCAAAGCCATGGTCGAGGCCCTGTCCGCAAACGAGCCGGTCACGCAGGTCGAACCGGCCTTCGGCGGCGACTTTCTCCACCGGCAGCACATGCTCGTCGATAGTCCAGGCATGGGTGACCCGAGTGTCCAGCCGAGTCTCGGAGCCGCACGGGAAATAGGGATGCTGCCCCAGGCCGCAGGGCATCCCATCGTTGCTGACGTTGCGGCAGGTCAGGCGAATCGAGAGGCCGCGCTCATCGAGCGCGAATGATTGACGGGCTTCATAGTCCCAGGGCCATTCGCCAGCACGGTGGCGATAGCTGAGAGCGGCGCGAGAGCCCTCGGAACTGTCAACTTCCCATGGATTGAGCCAGCCCTGGCCGTGCAGCGGACTGGGATCGCCCGCCATGTTCGGAACCAGCCTTATCTCTCGGCCGCGAAAGGAGAATCGGCCGTCACGGATACGGTTCACGTAAGGAACGAGCGGAAAGCAGGCGGCGTCGAGGACGTTTTCGCTGAGACTGTTGTATTTGCGCAATATCGGCCGGCTCCGATCGCCGTCCATCCATTCCAAAGCCGAAATACTCCCGCCGATAGAGGGGTTTAGCGTCAGCTGGATACTGCCCGCGCAGAGCGTAACGATCGGGTGCGAGGCCATTTTTCCTGACTCCAGGATTTCACCGGGATTCACAGAGGGGCAACTTCCTTGGGGATAAACCGCCTTCAAGTGTTGCGCGTGGATTCGCGCAGGAAGTATTCAACGCCCCGGGGGCCGGGGAGGGTCACGAATGAGTAGACGCGTCAAGGAGTTCGTCGATATCGCGGACCATGTTTCGCTCGACGAGCTGATCGAGAGACTGGCTGGATTGCGCGACAGCCTTCCTGACGATTGCGATGCCGAGCTGCGCCTCCGCGGCGACGATGTGTTCGGACATCGAATCACCATCTCCTACTTCCGCGCCCAGACGGAGGAAGAAGCCGAGATCGAGAGGCGCTACGCCGAGGCCGAGCAAGAGGCCAAGGCCCGCGAGCTCGAGCGGCTCCAGGCTGAGCTCGGAATGGTGTGCTACAACGCGCCGGGCGCGCGCCGGAAGCTGCGCATCGTCGCCTAAGGTCAGGCCGGCCTGAACTTCAGCGCCAGGCCGTTCATGCAATAGCGCAGGCCCGTGGGTTTCGGGCCGTCGTCGAACACGTGGCCGAGGTGCCCGCCGCAGCGCGCGCATAGCACTTCCGTCCGCTCCATCAGCAGGCTGTGGTCCGCCTTGGTGACGATCGCTCCGGGCAAGGCGCGCCAGAAGCTGGGCCAGCCGGTCCCGCTCTCGAACTTGGTCGAAGAGCTGAAGAGCGGTTGAGCGCAGGCCGCGCACACGAAGATGCCGCGGCGATGCTCGTTGAGCAGCGGGCTGGTGAACGGACGCTCCGTCGCCGCCTCGCGCAGGATCGCGTAGCGCTGAGGCCCGAGCATCCGACGCCACTCATCGGCGCTGTGCATGACAGCGAACGTAGTCGCGCCCGCCGAATCGGGATGGCGCAGCAGCAGCAGCCCGATGAGCGCGGTCCCCGTCGCACCAATCGCCGTTCGACGGTCTATTGGCTTGTTGAACATCATCCACCTCGTTGCCTGTGACAATCGCAGCTACGGTCGGGCGTAGCTTGCGGATGCATCGTCATGCCGAATGAAGGGCGCCTGAAGCGACGACCGGCCCGGTCGGCGAACCCGTGGGCGAGCCGCCGCG
>DASVXR010000175.1:0-9515 GCA_036392595.1 Sphingomicrobium sp. | reverse complement strand
GTGGTCGTCGACAGCCCGTACAGCTGCTGCATCGCCAGGATGTCCGCCAGCATCGGCGTCACCGCATAGTCCTCGCTGAACCCCTGGGCCGCGAAGTAGCTGTTATCGTGCTGGCTGAAGTAGGACATGATCGACGTCGACCAAGCGTCGTTCTGGAACGAGGCGTCGTAGGGATAGGTGGCATCCCCGTTGTAATTGCCGGCATGGCCGAGCCCGAGCGCATGGCCGATCTCGTGGATGTAGGTCTGAAAGCTGTAGCTGTTGAGGCTCGTGCCGTAGGTGTTCACCCAGGAGCTCGAGATCTGGACGTGGGCCGAGCTGATGATGCCGAAAGACCAGTTCGCGTCCGTGGCCGCGATGGGCCCGGGATTGCTCGAGTCCTCGCTATTGTCGAAGACGATTTGACCGCCAGTCGAGACTTCCTGGAACTTGACGCCGATGATGTCCGTCCACTCGGCCAGCGCAGCGCGCGCCAGGACTTTCTCGGCCGCGGTGAGCGTGCTGATGTTGACGGTAATAGTGCCGCCCTGCGTGACATCGAAATGGTGGGTGTCGCCGTTCCAGTAGCCGCTGGTCAGCTGGTTGGCGATCTGGTCGTAAGTCGCCAGCGGCGGCGGGTTATAGGCTTGGACGACGACCTTATAATCGCCCGTGTAGGCGTCATTGAAAGCGCCGACGTCGATATAATAGGTGCCCGTGTAGCCGGCAGTGAACGACAGCTTCGAATCGCGGATCACGCCCGCGGAAATGTCGTCGTTCTGATAGAGCAGGTTGCCCGCGGAATCGCGGATGTAGAGATAGGGGTCCTCGAGCGTCACTCCATTGATCGTGACGGTGATCGCCTGGCCCGCGGTCAGCGTGATCCTGTACCAGTCGTGGTCGCCGGTCGTTTCGAGAGTTCCGCTGGTGGTGCTTCCGACCGTTACCGTCGCGGTGGTCGAGCTATTTCCGGGAATGTCAGTCAACTCGGCCCCCTCTACGCCGGTGGCGGCGCCACCCTACTCAGCACCCCGAGCCGGTGCTGGCCCAATGCAAATCACGCCTTCGCTGCTTTGGCAACCACGGCGGCGAGCGCATTTGCGAACCGCCGGATCGAAGTTTCGCCCACCGCCCGGTCCATGACCGCAAACTTCTGCTCGGGGAGAGCCCGGCCGTTCACGACCAGCGTCGCCGCCAGCATCGACGGAGTGACGACCTTCACCTCGGCGCTGAAGCGGGTGCCCGGCGCCTGGGCCGCGACGGCGCGCTCGATCGCCGTGCAGATGGCTTGCACTCCGCCCGCGGCGGCCGGCAGCTTCTCCGCCCCAAGCACTCGGCAATGCCCTTGCGCAGGAGGGCTCATCGCGCCGGCGCCGGCAGGCATTCCGGCGGCCGCCAGAACGAGGATGAATGTCGCAAGCGTGCGCCGCATGCCGTCAGACGTAGGATCATGCTGATTAACCGTTGGTGACCTTTCCTTCCGGTTTCGCAGTGCTTTGGCCGACGCGCAACAGGCATCGTCAATCGCTCTGCAGGCTGGGTTCGACGGCCTGCAGAAACAGCATTCAATGAACCGGCGGATGGAGTAGAACGCGCCGCTCCAAAGGCATGGAGGATTGCATGCGTCCCTTCGCCTCTCTGCTGATCGCCTTGCTTCTCGCGGCGCCGCTGTCCGCCGCTACGCCCAAGCTCTCCACGGTGATCGCGCGGGCCGTCGCCGACCCGGCGCGGCCATCGACGCATAAGCAGCTGCTCGATCCCCTCAGGAAGCCCGCCGAAACGCTCGCCTTTTCGGGAGTGCGTCCCGGAATGTCCGTCGGCGAATTCTATCCGGGTGGCGGTTATTTCACGCGCATGCTGAGCGACGTCGTCGGTCCAACCGGGCACATCTACGGCATCGAGAATTATCGCTGGAAGGACGCGGTCGAGGGCGACCAGGCGCTGCTCGCCGAAGGCAAGTGGAAGAATGTCTCCATCGATATCGAACCGTTCGGGACGGTGAATTTCCCGCGCCCGCTCGATCTCGCCTGGGTGACGCAAAACTATCACGACATGAAGATCGCCAAGTACGGCAAGGTCGACACCGTCGCGTTCGACCGGGCGGTTTATGCGGCGCTGAAGCCCGGGGGGATCTACTTCATCCTCGACCACCAGGGAGCGCCGGGCCTGACCGACGAGCAGATCGAGAAGCTGCACCGGATCAATCGCGACGTCGTCGTGCGCGAGGTCACGTCGGCCGGGTTCAAGCTGGTCGCGGAGGGCAAGTTCCTGCGCCGGCCCGCCGACGACCACACCAAGTCGATCTTCGACCCGGCG
Source organism: Sphingomicrobium sp. (assembly GCA_036392595.1). Classification (GTDB taxonomy): domain Bacteria; phylum Pseudomonadota; class Alphaproteobacteria; order Sphingomonadales; family Sphingomonadaceae; genus Sphingomicrobium. The sequence continues at coordinate 7,220 of DASVXR010000175.1, read as the reverse complement.
ATCCAGGGCCACACCGACCAGTACGCGCTGAGATTCGTGAAGCCCCGCCGCTAGCCTGAGCCTCGGCGGTGACGCCGGTCCGCGGTTGCTGTATGACAGACTCATGCTGGAGCGGGCATCCGCACAGAGCACCGAGCGCGAGCGACTCCGCCTGATGTTCGACCAGGCGCCGGGGTTCATGGCGCTGTTCGAAGGGCCCGAGCACAAGATCGCAATCGCGAACCATGCCTTCATCCAGCTCGTCGGGCGCAGCGACCTGATCGACAGGACGATCACGGAGGCGCTGCCCGATTTCGCCGAGCAGGGCCTCGATGACATGCTCAACGGTGTCGCTCGCTCGGGCGAGGCCTTCATCGGTCACGCCATGCCGCTGTCCGTCGCCAGGGCGGACGGATCGACCGAGGAGATCCTCGTCGACCTGGTGCTTCAGCCGGTGCCGGGTTCGAACGGCGAGCCTTCGGGCGTGTTCGTCCAGGGCCACAATGTCACCGACGACAAGAGCGGCGAAGCGGTGCGCAAGGCGCACAACAAGGTGCTCGAGCTGGCGATCGGCGACAGTCCGCTGGAAACCACCCTGGGCGAGCTGATCCGAATCGTCGAAGCCTCGTCGCGGACGGGCATGCTCGGATCGATCCTCCTCCTCGATCAGGATGGGAAGCACCTTCGTCACGGCGCCGCTCCGAGCCTCCCGCCGTCCTACATGGCCGCCATCGACGGAGCCGAGATCGGCCCGTGCGCGGGCTCGTGCGGAACCGCGGCTTACATGGGCGCGGCGGTCTTCGTATCCGACATCGCGACCGACCCCTTATGGGCCGATTACAAGGAGCTCGCGCTGTCGCACGGGCTTCGCGCCTGCTGGTCGATCCCGATCCTCACGCGCGGCCGCAAGGTGCTGGGGACCTTCGCCATGTACCACCGAGAGCCGCGAGAACCGACGATCCGCGACCTGATGCTGGTCGACCTCGTCACGCAGACTGCTGCGCTGGTCATCGACCGCGAGCGCGCTCACGAGGCGCTCAGGCACATCGCGACGATGGCCGGACCCTCGCCGGTCAGCGCCTAGTCGTTCGCTGCGCCCGCTTGATGTAGACATCGGCATGAATCGCCGGCGGACGCTCAGTTGGAAGACCGTCGTGCTGGACGCCAGGGCGCTCGCCTTCGGGGGCCTCGCCGGCGCAATTTTGGTAGCTTGCTATGAGTTTGCGGAAGCGAAACTGGCTGAACGACAGTTGGGGAGCCTCCCTGTTTCGCCGGTCGCTCAGGCCGAGTTCGCGCTGGGGTTCGCGATTGGCGCGGCGTTGATCATTCTGCTGATCTCGGTCCCAATCTGGCTGCTGCTCGCGAGGTACCGACTCGACAGCTGGGTCGCGGCCGCCGTTCTTGGCTTTTTCGCGACCATGGCTTTCTGGATCATTCACAACCGGATCAGCGATCTACCGGGACATTCCCTTCCGGAACTTGTGAGGAGCGGGCTGCCCTTGGCCATTTGCGGCGCTGTTGCGGGGATCGTCACCTGGCGCGTCCGCCTTCCGAGCCTCCGCAAGTCTGAGACTCAGTCGTCCTCATCCTCATAGCCGACCAGGTTCAGCTCGCACGCCTTGATCTGGTGAGTCATGCACCAGTGCTTGAGCGCTTCCTCGCGCCCGTGCGTGATCCACACCTCGGTCGGCTCGAGCTCGCGGATGGTCATGGTGAGCTCGTCCCAGTCGGCATGGTCGGAGATGATCAGCGGCAGCTCGACGTTGCGCTGCCGGGCGCGCTGCCGGATCCGCATCCAGCCTGAGGCCATGGCCGTAACGGGGTCGGGCAGGCGCCGCGACCAGCGGTCGTTGAGAGCGCTGGGCGGGGCGATCACGACATGGCCGGCCATCTCCTGCTTTGAGGCGCCGCCGGTATGGCGAAGCTCGCCGAGCTCGACGCCGAACTCCTGGTAGAGCTGGTTCAGCCGTTCGATGGCGCCGTGAAAATAGATCGGCTGCTCGTAACCGCGGGCGCGAAGCTCGGTGATGATCCGCTGCGCCTTGCCCAGCGCATAGGCGCCGACGAGCACGCAACGGCTCGGGTCCGAGTGAAGACGGTGAAGCAGGCGGTCGATCTCGCTGCGGGTCTCGGGATGGCGGAAGACCGGCAAGCCGAAGGTCGCCTCGGTGATGAAGATGTCGCAGGGCACCGGCACGAAGCACGGACAGGTCGGGTCCGGCCGCCGCTTATAGTCGCCGGAGACGACCACCTTCTCGCCCCTGTGCTGCAGCACGATCTGCGCCGAGCCGAGGACGTGGCCGGCGGGGACGAAGCTCACGTCCACGTCGCGAACGCGGATGCACTCGTCATAAGCCGCGGCCTGGCCGTTCTGAGGGCCGCAGCGCACCTCCATGACCGCGAGCGTTTCCTTCGTCGCCAGCACTGCGCCGTGGCCGCCCCGCGCATGGTCGGAATGCCCGTGAGTGATGAGCGCCTTCGGCTTAGGCTGCGAGGGGTCGATCCACGCGTCTGCGGGGCGCACGTAAATCCCCTCGGGGTGGGACTCGATCCAGGAACCTAGCCGGGCCATCAGGCACTATATAAGGGAGAAAGCGCCGGAGTTCCCGGTACGGAGGCGGACCATGGACGAATCGATGGTTGGGATCATGGAAATCCTCGGGCCGGTCATCCTCCTGATCGTCCTGGTCTGGCTGGTGATGCGGAGGCGCTCGACGGGCAAGACGGGCCGCACCGAGCAGGCGACGCACGATCTCTACCAGGCCGAGGAGGAGCGCCGCCGCGAGGGGACCGACGACCTCTGAGCGACCTTCCGCGAGTCGTCGAGCGCTGGTTTGAGTCCAAGGGCTGGCGGCCGCGCCGGCACCAGCTCGAGATGCTCGAGCTTGCGCGCGCATGCCGGAGTGCGCTGCTGGTTGCCGCGACCGGCGCGGGCAAGACGCTGGCGGGCTTCCTTCCGACCATCTGCGAGCTGGCGGAAGCACCGTCGGAAGGTCTGCACACGCTCTACGTCTCGCCGCTGAAGGCGCTCGCGGTGGACGTGCAGCGCAACCTCATCGGCCCGGTCGAGGAAATGGGCCTTTCAATCCGCGTCGAGACGCGCACCGGCGACACGCCGTCCGACCGCAAGGCGCGGCAGCGGGTGCGGCCGCCGCAGGTGCTTCTGACCACTCCGGAATCGCTGAGCCTGCTGCTGAGCTACCCGGACTCGGCGCTGATGTTCGAGAACCTCAAGACCATCGTCGTCGACGAGCTTCACGGCTTCGCGAAGGAGAAGCGGGGCGATCTTTTGGCGCTGTCGATGTCGCGGCTGGAGAAGCTAGCGCCGGGGCTGCGCCGAGTGGGCCTGTCGGCGACGATCAGCGACCCCGACGCTTACCGCTCCTGGCTCGCGCCGGATGCGGACATGGAGCTGGTCGACCTCGTCATCGGCGATCCGGGCGCAGAGCCCGACCTCTCGATCCTGATCCCCGAGAACAAGATTCCGTGGGGCGGGCATTCGGGGTACCACGCGATCGCCGACGTGATGCGGCTGATCGAGCAGCACCGGACGACGCTCGTCTTCTGCAACACCCGCGGGCTCGCGGAGCTGATCTTCCAGAAGCTGTGGCAGGAGAATGAGCAGGCCCTGCCGATCGGAATCCATCACGGCAGCCTGTCGGTCGAGGCCCGGCGCAAGGTCGAGGCGGCGATGGCGGCGGGAAAGCTGCGCGGGCTGGTGGCGACGGCGAGCCTCGACCTCGGAATCGACTGGGGCGACGTCGACCTCGTCATCCAGATGGGCGCGCCCAAGGGCAGCTCGCGCCTACTGCAGCGGATCGGCCGCGCCAACCACCGGCTCGAGGAGCCGAGCAAGGGCATCATCACGCCCGGCAACCGCTTTGAATATCTCGAAGCACGCGCGGCACTGGACGCGATCGATGACGGCGAGCTCGACCCCGAAATCTTCCGCCCCGGAGCGCTGGACGTGCTCGCGCAGCATATCCTTGCGATGGCTGTCGCCGCGCCCTTCCAGCAGGAGGATCTGCTCGCAGAAGTGCGCTCCGCCGCGCCTTACGCCGGCCTGAAGCAGGAGACGTTCGAGGAGATCCTCAATTTCATCGCGACGGGCGGCTATGCGTTAAAGGCCTACGATCGCTTCCGTCGCCTTGTGCCCGAGCCGGGCGGCATGTGGCGCATCGCCAAACCCGCGGTCGCCCAGCAGCACCGCCTCAACGCTGGCGTGATCGTCGAACAGCCGCTCCTCACCGTCCGCTTCCGCAACGGCCGCAAGCTCGGCACGGTCGAGGAAGGCTTCGCTTCCGCGCTGACGCCCGGCGACCGCTTCTTCTTCGCCGGCCTCAGCCTCGAGGTCGAGCAGTTCAAGGACACGGACATCATCGTCCATGCCTCGTCCAAGTCGGCGCAGGTGGTCACCTACGGCGGCCAGCGCATGTCGATGTCGACGCACCTCGCCAACCGCGTCCGCCAGATGCTCGCCGACCGCAACGACTGGCACCGCTTCCCCGACGACGTCCGCGAATGGCTGGAGGTGCAGTCGGAACGTTCGGTGCTGCCGGAGCCTCACCAGCTGCTGGTCGAGACCTTCCCGCACGAAGGCCAGCATTTCATGGTCGCCTACAGCTTCGAGGGCTGGAACGCGCACCAGTCGCTCGGAATGCTCCTCACCAAGCGCATGGAGAAAGCGGGGCTGAAGCCGCTCGGCTTCGTCGCCAACGATTACGGGCTTGCCTGCTATGCACTGGAGCCGATCCGCGACCCCAAGTCCCTCTTCTCCGCCGACATCCTCGAGCAGGAGTTCGTCGAATGGGTCGAGAGCTCTTACCTGCTCAAGACCGCGTTTCGGGAGGTCGCCGTGATCGGCGGCTTGGTCGAGCGCCAGCACCCGGGTAGGAAAAAGACCGGGCGGCAGGTCAGCTTCTCGACCGACCTCATCTACGACGTGCTTCGCCGCTACGAGCCTCAGCACCTGCTGCTTCGCGCCGCGTGGGACGATGCCCGGCGGCGGATGACCGAGCTCGGCCGCCTCGTGCGTCTCGTCGACCGCGCATCCGCGACCATGCTCCACGTCGAGACCGATCGCATCACGCCCATGGCCGTTCCGCTGATGGTGATCGTCGGACGCGAGGCCCTGCCGCCCGGCGCCGAGGCGGATGAGGCATTGCTCACCCAGGCCGAAGCGCTCGCCCAGGAAGCAATGAGCCTTGGTTAGCGAGCGTCAATCAATCTGAACGGCGGCGCAACGAGCATCTCAGCTTTCGTTCAAGCGCCGTAACGAAAATCACGCCCCAGGCTCGCGCTACCGAACAAGGGGTTCGATGATGACGTCTCGTTTCAAGATCGGCGCGGCGACGCTCGCCGCGGTCGCCCTGACCATCGGCGGAACGGCCGCGGCCCAGCGCGCCGGCCGTCTCCAGCAATTCATGGAGCGCGCGAGGGAGGCGCGCTCCCACCCGCCCGACCCGAACATGACTCCAATCACTGCGCCGGGCGATTATCGCTTCAGCTTCGTCCATGACGGGCTGACCCGCGAATACCTCGTGCACGTTCCGAAGTCCTATCGGCCCGGACGCGCGGCGCCGATGCTGCTCGCGCTTCACGGCGGTGGCGGTGACGCGATGTACCAGGCGGACGATTCCAAGTACCGCCTGATCAGCAAGTCGGAAGCGGCCGGGTTCATCGCGGTGTTCCCCAACGGATACAGCCGCGTCCGGTCCGGCATCCTCGCGACCTGGAACGCCGGGAGCTGCTGCGCCGGTGCGGTCAAGAACAACAGTGACGATGTCGGCTTCATCCGCGAGGTGATCCACCGCATGGAGCACCAGGCGAGCATCGATCCGAAGCGCATCTTCGCGACGGGGATGTCGAACGGCGCGATGATGAGCTGGCGCCTCGCCTGCGAAGCGCCGGAGATCCGCGCAATCGCCCCCATCGAAGGCACGGACAACACGAGCGCCTGCCGCCCCGCTCACCCGGTGCCGGTGATCGAGTTCCATTCCGTCGATGACGAGATGGTCAACTTCAACGGCGGGCCGGGACCGAACTCGTTCACCCAGACGAATTTCGTCTCCGTCCCGGCGACGCAGGCGAAGTGGGTGCAGCTCAATCGCGCGGACGCAGCAGCGAAGCGCGTGCTGACCGTTCCCGGCGCGCATTGCGACCTGCATCCCGCCAAGGCGGGCGGCGCGCCCGTCGAGCTCTGCGTCACCGATACCGGCGGGCACAGCTGGCCCGGCGGCGGAACGCAGCAGGGCCGCAAGCAGCCGTCGATGGCGATCAGCGCCAACGACCTGATGTGGAACTTCTTTTCGTCGCTTTGACGGTTGCCACGGATAGCCGGGGCGGCGACAAGAAGAGCATGCGTAAGATTTTGTTCGCCCTTGCCCTTTTGCCCCTGCTTTCCGGCTGCGTCGTCGGCACCGTCGCCAAGACCGCGGTCGACGTCGTCACTCTTCCGGTGAAGGTCGCTTCCGCGGGAGTCGACGCGGTGACGACCAGCCAGAAAGAGCGCGACGAGAAGGCCGGCCGCGAGCTTCGCAAGCAGGATGAGGAGCGCGGCCGTCTCGCCCGTGAAATGGCCGACCGCTGCCGCAAGGGTCGCGGGCTCCCAACCGACGACTGCACCGCGGCAGTTCCCCGCTGAGGTACTTCCTCGATACCGAATATAACGGCTGGGGCGGCGCCCTCCTCAGCCTCGCGCTGGTGCCCGACGACGGCGAGGAACTGTACCTGACGCTCGACTGGGACGGCCCGCTCGAAGAGTGGGTAGAACGCAATGTCGTCCCCTATCTCGACACCGTGCCCGAGGCGCTCGTCTCGCCGAGGCTCAGTCGGATGGACGCAGCTCGCACGATCGCCCATTACCTCGCGGGCGATCCCGAACCGCTGATCGTCGCCGACTGGCCCGAGGACATCGCTCTGTTCAATGCGCTTCTGCTCACCGGCCCCGGGACGATGGTCGAGGTCCCGCCGCTGACCTTCAAGTTCGTCGAGCTTTCGGGCTTCAGCACCGCGGCAAACAGCAAGGTGCCGCACAATGCGCTGCACGATGCGCGGTCCCTGCGCGATCATATGTTGACGCTGGAGCCCTGACCGCGCGATTGAGGGCCATGGTTGCCTTTTCGTTCGCAGGCGAAACATTCTACGCGACGGCTGGGGGCGCGCTCTTCTGGCCGGCACAGCAGGCGCTGCTCGTCGCCGACCTGCACCTCGAGAAGGCGAGCTGGTTCGCCCGGCTCGGC
>DASVXR010000174.1:0-1889 GCA_036392595.1 Sphingomicrobium sp. | reverse complement strand
GACAGCGCACCGACGACTCCGCACATGATCGCCATCGGGTGAGCGTCGCGGCGGAACCCGCGGTAGAAGGTCGCCAGCTGCTCGTGCAGCATGGTGTGGCGGCTGATCGTCCAGGTGAACTGGTCGAGCTCCTTCCTGTTCGGAAGCTCGCCGTGGATCAGCAGGTAGGCGACCTCCATGAAGGTCGAATTCTCGGCCAACTGGTCGATCGGATAGCCGCGGTGGAGAAGGATTCCCTGTTCGCCGTCGATATAGGTGATCGCGCTCTGACAGCTCGCGGTCGAAGTGAAGCCGGGATCGTAGGTGAACATCCCGGTCTCGCCGTAGAATTTGCGGATATCCATGACCTCGGGCCCGACCGAGCCTTCGAGCACGGGATAGACGTGGTTGGTCCCGTCGATCCCCAGCGTCACGGTCTTGTCGGTCATTCCTTCGGCTCCACCATCTGGTCGGCTATCCTTGCAAGGCTCTCGTCCCGGCCCAACAAAGCAAGCACATCAAATATCCCCGGAGAGGTCGTCCGGCCGGTGAGCGCTGCACGGAGCGGCTGGGCCAGTTTTCCGAGCTTCACTCCCGCGGATTCGGCGACCTCGCGGATGGCCGCCTCTAGCGATTCCGGCTCCCATTTCGCAAGAGCAACAAGGTTCTTGTGCGCCGCAGCAAGGAGCGGCCTGGCCTCGTCGGTGAGCAGCGCCGCGGCAGCCTCGTCAACCTCCAGCGGCCGCTTGGCGAAGAGGAAGCGGGCCCCCTCCGCAAGCTGGTTGAGGTCGTGCGCGCGAGCCTTCAGCTCCGGCATGGCTTGTAGGAGCAGCTTCTTCTGCTCGGCGGAAATGCCGAGCCTTGGCGCCGCCAGGTCCGCCAGCCGGCCGTCATCCGCCTCGCGAATGTAATGGCCATTGAGGTTCTCGAGCTTCTTGAAGTCGAAGCGCGACGGCGACTTGCCGACATGGGCGAGGTCGAACCATTCGATCGCCTGCTCGCGGCTGATGATCTCGTCGTCGCCATGGCCCCAGCCTAGACGAAGCAGGTAGTTGGAGACCGCTTCCGGGAGCATGCCCAGCTCGTCGCGATAGGCGTCCACGCCCAGGGCGCCATGCCTCTTGCTGAGCTTGGCACCGTCGGGACCGTGGATCAGCGGCACATGCGCATAGACCGGCTCAAGAAAACCCATCGCCCGGATGATCGCCAGCTGGCGGAAGGCGTTGTTGAGATGGTCGTCCCCGCGGATCACGTGCGTGACTCCCATGTCGTGATCGTCGACCACGACGGCGAGCATGTAGGTCGGGGTTCCGTCGGACCTCAGAAGCACGAAATCGTCGATCTCGGCGTTCTGGACGGTCACTCGCCCCTGGACTCGATCGTCGATGACCGTTTCGCCCTCGCGCGGCGCCTTCAGGCGAATGACGAAGGGCTTGTCGCCTTGCTCGTCCGTGACGTCGCGCCACGGGCTGTTGATCCGGAACGGTTTTCGGGTCCGCTGCGCCTCCTCGCGCTGCGCCGCCAGCTCCTCCGGAGTCATGTAGCAGCGATAGGCGTGGCCGCGGTCGAGCATCTTGTGCGCGATCTCGGCGTGCCGCGCCCAGAATTGCGACTGGTAATATTCGTGCCCGTCCCAATCGAGGCCGAGCCAGCGCATCCCGTCGAGGATCGCGTCGATCGCCTCCTTCGTCGAGCGGGCGCGGTCGGTATCCTCGATGCGGAGCAGGAACTTGCCGCCGTGGTGACGCGCGAACAGCCAGTTGAACAGCGCCGTGCGCGCGCCTCCGATATGCAGGAACCCGGTGGGCGAGGGGGCGAAACGGGTGACGACGGGCTGTGACGAACTGCTTGCGCTGGTCAAAGTTTCTCCGCTTGCGCTTGGGCGCGCTTTCCTCTTGTCTTGTGGGGCA
>DASVXR010000173.1:0-3489 GCA_036392595.1 Sphingomicrobium sp. | reverse complement strand
CCGGCCCTGCCGATCATCGGCATCTTCGCAGCGATGGGACGCTACCTCGTCGAGGAGCAGGACGAATATGTCCGCATGCTGATGGTCCGCCAGATGCTGTGGGCGAGCGGCTTCGCGCTCAGCTGCGCGACCATCTGGGGCTTCCTCGAAAGCTTCGACCTCGTCGGCCGCGTCGACGGCTACTACGTCGTCATTGCCTGGTATTTCGGGCTTGGGATCGGCGGCTTGTTCAACAAGTACACGCTCGGCGAGGCGGGCTGCTGATGGAAAACCGCCTAAGGGTGCTGCGCGCCCAGCGTAACTGGAGCCAGCAGGACCTCGCCGAGCGAATCGAGGTGTCGCGCCAGAGCGTCAACGCGATTGAGACGGGCAAGTATGATCCGTCGCTCCCGCTTGCCTTCCGGATCGCCGAGCTGTTCGACCTGCCGATCGAGGAGATTTTCGTCTCGCCGTCGCGGCGGAGCTCGAAGGCGATCTAGGCGGTCTCCACCTGACCCAGCGCCTCGTCGAGGATCGCTTCGGCGCGAAGGAACAGCTGGGTGTCGACCACCACTCCGGACGCCGCGACATTTTCCCGGACCTGCTCGGGCCGCGAGGCGCCGATGATCGCCGAGGCGACGTTGGGCTCCCGAAGAACCCAGGCCAAAGCGAACTGCGGCAGGGTCAGCCCGGCCTCTTCAGCGATCGGCTTCAGCTGCTGCACTGCCCGGAGCACCTGCGGCTGCAGGAGCCGGTCCATCCAGCCGCCCATTTCCTCGCTCGTCGCCCGGCTGCCCGGAGGTGGCGGCCTCTCGGGATCATACTTGCCGCTGAGCACGCCTTGCCCGAGCGGCGACCAGACGATCTGCGAAATGCCGTTCGCCGCGCAGAGCGGGATGACCTCATCCTCCGGCTCGCGCCACAGCAGCGAATATTGCGGCTGGCTCGACACGAACCTGGTGAAACCGCGTGTCCGCGACAGGTCGAGCGACGCCCGGATCCGGTCCGCCGGCCATTCCGAAAAGCCGATGTAACGCGCCTTGCCGCTTTCGACGGCGCGGGTAAGCGCCTCCATCGTCTCCTCGAGCGGAGTATCCCAGTCGTATCGGTGGCATTGGTAGAGATCGACATAGTCGGTCTTGAGGCGCTTCAGCGACGCGTCGAGCTGCTTTTCGACCTGCCCCCGCGAGAGGCCGCGGTCGGTCTCCGTCATCGGGAAATAGAGCTTAGTCGCGAGGATGTAGCTGTCGCGCGGCCGCCCCTGGAGCGCATCGCCGAGGAAAGTCTCCGCGGCGCCGCGGCCGTAGATGTTCGCCGTGTCGATGAAATTGATCCCTTGCGCGAATGCTTCTTCGAGGCAGGCGCGCGCCTTGTCGGCTTCGACTCCCACTCCATAGGTGAGCCAGGACCCGAGCGAGATTTCGGAGACCTCGAGATCGCTGTCGCCAAGCTTGCGGTATTTCATCGGCTGCCTCCGTCGCGTGAGCCTTTCAACAGACGCGGTTACTCCTCGTTGCCCTCCCGGCAAAGCGCTGAACCTAAGTGCTTGGAGAGTCAGTATTTCACCTCGCCAAAGAGTCGCCGTTCCGACTATAAAGGCACCAGCCCAGCCGGGCTGAAAGGGGAGGGGTATTCATGTTCGAGCGTTCGTTCAGCGAAACCATGCGGACGATGACCGTCGGCATTGGCCTCAGCGTTGTGGTGATCGGCACGGCCCTGGCCGTCGCCTTCTGGTAAGCCGGGCGGCCTAGCCGCCGGCGCAAGAATTTCTGTCCCGGACGCCCGGTTTCTGTTTAGCCGGGCGAATGCTCCACTATTTCGACGTCGCCGGACGGCGCATCGCCTGTCGGTCGCGCGACGGCAGCTCTCCCACGTTGGTCTTCTTCCCCGGCTATGCCTCCGACATGGAGGGAGGAAAGGCGCTTGCTCTCGACGCCTTCGCCCAGCGGCGCGGACTTTCCATGCTGCGTTTCGACTATTCCGGCACTGGGTCGAGCGGCGGCAATTTCGAGGACGGCACGTTGTCGCTCTGGCTGGAGGAAGCCCTGGCCGCCGTCGACCAGCTGACGCAGGGGCCCCTAGTCCTCGTTGGCTCGTCCATGGGCGGATGGATCGCGCTTCATGTCGCCCTCCTTCGGCGCGAGCGGGTGCAGGCGCTGGTCGGAATTGCCGCCGCGCCCGACTTCACCGACTGGGGCTTTCCCGATCATTTGAAGCAGCGCCTTGCCGCGGGCGAGACGCTGCGCAGGGCGAGCCCTTATGGAGGCGAGCAGGTCACGACCGCGGCCTTTTGGTCGTCCGGCCAGGAACTCAGACTCTTGGCCCGGGAAATCGCAATCGACTGCCCCGTACGGCTCGTCCACGGCAGCGGCGATGAAGACGTGCCGCTGGAGGTCGCTTTCCGGACGATGGCGGCGCTGCGTTCATCCGATGTCCAGCTACTGGTCCTCAAAGGCGGCGGGCATCGCCTGTCCGAACCGCACGAGATCGAGGCGATCTTGCGGACCGTCGAGGACCTCCTGGAGCCTGCACCATGACCTTCCTTTTCGCCGTCGCGCTTGCTGCTGCAGCCCCTTCCGCGGTTGCGCCGTGCCCGAATGTCGTCACTCCGGACGCGCTCGTCTGCCGTGCGCTGGAGGCCCAGAAGAGCGGCAACAGCGAGACCGCTGCGCAAGCCTTCGAGGAGGCGGCGAAAGCGTCTGCCGACAAGGATCCCGCGACCGCGCGGATGTGGGCGGCGGCCGGCAACCTGTGGATCGCCGCCGGCCAGCCCGGCAAGGCCGCGCTGGACCTCGACCGGGCGCTCGCGCTTCCGGGCCTCGAGGCCGAGCAGCGCGGCGAGGCCCTGCTCGATCGCGCCCGAGCGGCCGAAGCTCAGAACGACCTCAAGACCGCCCGGGCCAAGCTCAACGAGGCTGCGGCGACCATCTCGAGCGACCCCTTTTACTGGTATTTCTCGGCCGCGCTCGCGATCCGCGAGGGCGACAAGGCGACGGCGCAGACGGCGATCGGCAAGGCGCTGAGCCTCGCACCGTCCGACCCGACGATCCTGTTCGAAGCCGGCCACGTCGCCCATTTCCTCGGCAACGACGACCAGGCGCGCAGCTACTGGACGCGCGCGGCCGGGAGCGATCCGAAAGGCGAAATCGGCCGGGCCGCCGCAAAGGCTATCGAGATGCTCGGAGTCACTCCGAGCGTGAAATCGGAGCCGCAACCGCCTAAGTGAGGCGGATGCGGTATCTCCACACCATGATCCGGGTGTCGGACCCGGAATCCACCATCCGCTTCTTCAAACTGCTCGGACTCGAGGAGCGGCGGCGGATGGACAATGAGGCGGGCCGCTTCACTCTGATCTTCCTCGGCGTGCCGGGCGACCAGGGCGAAGTGGAGCTCACCCACAATTGGGACGAAAGCGGCTATTCGGGCGGCCGCAACTTCGGCCATCTCGCCTATGAGGTCGATGACATCTACGCGAGCTGCCAGCGGCTGATGGATGCCGGAGTGACGATC
>DASVXR010000172.1:0-2861 GCA_036392595.1 Sphingomicrobium sp. | reverse complement strand
GTCTCGCGGACTCTCCGCCTCACTTCCGAATCGATCTGAGGCACTGGAGCGATGCCGTCGAGCAGCGTCCTGAGATAGAGGCCGGTCCCGCCGACCAGCACGGGCGTTCGTCCACTCGCGTGGATGTCGGCGATCTCGCGCTTCGCCATCTTGGCCCAGTCCGCGGCGGAGCAGGGGACCTTGCCGTCGAGCACTCCATACAGGCGATGCTCGGCGCGTTTGAGCTCGTTCCTGGTGGGCGCGGCGCTCAGGACCGGGATGGCCGAATAGATTTGGGCGCTGTCGGCGTTGACGATCACGCCGCCGATTTGCTGAGCATATTCGAGCGCCAGTGCCGACTTGCCGCTCGCGGTCGGCCCCGCAATTAAGGCGAGAGGAGGTTTGGGTTTCGACGCCATGGCGATTGCGACGCTGATAGCAGCGGGAAGGCTGGATGACAGGTTGGTCGACCGCGCGCTTGGCCTGTTGCGCGAGGTCGATCCCAAGGCGGCCTTCTCGCACTGGATCGACGAAGGAGACGCCGCGGACCTCAAATTCTCCGGCGATCTCAAGAGCGCGCGCTGGGCGCTTTCGGGACTCGAGGGCGTGGACGCCGTCGTCCAGCAGGATGAGGCGCGCTGGAAGAAGCTGCTCGTCGCGGACATGGATTCGACCATCGTCGGCCAGGAATGCCTCGACGAGCTGGCCGATTATGCCGGCCTCAAGGAGCGGGTCGCGCAGATCACCGAGAGGGCGATGCAGGGTGAGATCGACTTTTCCGGAGCTCTGCGCGAGCGAGTGCGGCTGCTTGCAGGCCTCGACCAGCGGGCGCTGAGCCGCTGCCTCGACGAGCGGGTCGAGGTGACCGCGGGCGCCGAGACGCTGGTGCAGACCATGCGCGCGGGAGGCGCAAGCTGCCTCTTGGTGTCAGGCGGGTTCCTGTCCTTTGCCGAGCCGATCGCCGGGGCGGTGGGGTTCGACCGGGTCAAGGCAAACCGCCTGATCTTCACCGGTGGCAAGCTGAGCGGGGAGGTCGGCGATCCCATCGTCGACGCAATGGCCAAGCGCGAGGCGCTCGTGGAGGCCCGCGAAGAACTCGGGCTGGAGCTGAAGGACGTGCTCGCCGTCGGCGATGGCGCGAACGACAAGCTGATGATCGAGGAGGCCGGCCTCGGCATTGCCTACAAGGCCAAGCCGGCACTCGCCGAAGTGGCCGACGCCGAGCTGAAGCATCATGGGCTCGACGCCTTGCTCTGGGTTCAGGGCGTGCGCCGGCGGGAGTGGTTCCGCGGCTAGTCGGCCTTCACGGTAAAGCAGGGTTGGGGCTTCAGCGCGGAGCAGGCCACCTGCGCAGCCGCCTGACTCTCGAACGGGCCGACTTGCAGTCGGGTCATGGTTCCGACCGGGATGTAAAAGGCATGCCGGCCGCTCAACTTGGCCGAAAGCTTGCCGAACAGGGATTCGGCCGAGGACCGCTTCGAGAAGGCGCCGAGCTGGATCCGCCACGCACCACTGGCGGATGGCGGTTTCGACACGGTCTTCACCGGCGCGGCTGCTTTTGACGGAGTTGCCGCAGCGGCGGCGGCTTTCGGCGGCTTGGCGGCCGCCGGCATTGAAGCCGAGGCGACCTTCACCGGCTTTTGCGCCGCTTGTTTTTTGGGCTTCGTCGCAGGAGGCGCTGTCGTGGCCGGCGTGGGCAGCGACAGCTGCAATGCTTTCTCCCGGTCTTCGGGCGGGACGATCTCGTCGAGCCGCTGCAGCGTCAGCCTCGCCTGCTCGAGCCCCGTCTCCGCGGCACGCGTGACGAAGAGATAGCCGAGCAGCGGGTCGCGCGGGACCCCGTCCCCGTTGAACAAGGCGGTGCCGTAGATGAGCATCGCGTGCGGCTCTCGCTGCTCGGCGGCCATCCTGAGCCATCTGAGGCCGCCAGTCTGGTTACCGCTCTGGAACAGCATCATTCCGAGCATTGCCTGGGCGTCGACATTTCCCTTTCGGGCGGCGCGGTCGAACCAGTCCTGCGCCGCGACCAGGTCCTGCTGCACTCCGCGGCCCAGCCGATAGGCCTGCCCAAGGTTGAATTGCGCCGCCGCGTCGCCCCTGTTCGCCAAGGGCCGCCAGATGGCTACGGCGCCCGCATAATCGGACTTTTGCCAAGCCTCGATTCCTGCAGTGACGGATTGCGCCGAGAGCGGCGCGGCTGCTGCCGCGGCGATCATTGCTGCAACTAAGCACTTGTAACGCATGGCTTATGCATCCCCCGGCAAAGCTTAACCCAGCTTCGTTTCGGCGCAAGTACGGTCGTGGTGCCGTTAACCAGATTTTAGAGGCTCCAATGCCACTTCGGGCTCCGAACTACGTCACAGGGCGAGGGGATAAGCATGCGCGTCTTGGCATTGGCATCGCAGAAAGGCGGGTCGGGCAAAACGACCCTGTCCGGTCATCTTGCGGTGCAAGCGCAGCTGTCTGGAGCGGGGCCGGTCTGCCTGATCGACATCGACCCGCAGGGCAGCCTTGCCGACTGGTGGAACGAGCGCCAGGCCGACATGCCGGCCTTCGCCCAGACCACCGTCGCCCGTCTCGCCAGCGACCTCGAGGTCCTTCGCCAGCAGGGCTTCCGCCTTGCGGTCATCGACACTCCGCCGGCGATCACCATGGCCATCCAGAGCGTCATCGCCGTTGCCGAGCTGATCGTCATCCCGACCCGCCCGAGCCCGCATGACCTTCGCGCCGTCGGCGCCACGGTCGATCTTTGCGACCGTGCCGGCAAGCCGCTCATCTTCGTCGTCAATGCGGCGACGCCAAAGGCCAAGATTACTTATGAGGCGGCGGTCGCGCTGTCGCAGCATGGCACCGTCGCCCCGGTCACCCTTCACCACCGCACC
>DASVXR010000171.1:0-1949 GCA_036392595.1 Sphingomicrobium sp. | reverse complement strand
CCGAGGCCGATTCGGTTGACGAGGTCGCCGCCCTGCTCGCTCAGCTGGTCGAGGCGGCGGGTGATCGAGGCGAAGGCGTCGGGTTCCAGCTCGCGGAACGCCAGCGTCTGCATCTCGGTCATCATCTCGTACATGCCGATGCGCTCGGCGAGCGGCGCGTAGATATCCATCGTCTCGCGCGCGATCCGACGGCGCTTCTCCTCCGACGGGATGTGATGGAGCGTGCGCATGTTGTGCAGCCGGTCGGCGAGCTTCACCAGCAGCACTCGAATGTCGTCGCTCAGCGCCAGAAGGAACTTGCGCAAATTCTCGGCCGCCCGCTCATTTTCGGACTGAGCCTCGATCTTGCTGAGCTTGGTGACCCCGTCGACCAACCGGGCGACGTCCTTCCCGAAATGCTTCTCGATCTCCTCGGGCGTCGCGAGTGTATCCTCGATCGTGTCATGCAGGATCGCGGTGGCGATCGTCTGGTCGTCGAGCTTGAGGTCGGTGAGAATTCCCGCGACCTCGATCGGATGGCTGAAATAGGGATCGCCCGAGGCGCGCTGCTGGTCGCCGTGCGCCTTCATGGAGAACACGTAGGCGCGGTTGATCAGCCCCTCGTCCGCATCGGGATCGTAGGAGCGGACCTTCTCGACCAGCTCATATTGCCTCAGCACGCCCCTAAGATGGGGCGAGACGAGCGAATTGTGCAAGCGCGAACAGGAAGGGCCGCGCGAGAGGGGAGCACGCGCGGCCCCGGAGGAATTACTGGGCGGCGAGCGCCGAGGCCTTCTGGCCCCTTGCCGAGGCATTGCACTTGTCGAGCTCGGCGGCGGTGAAGGCGCGGCCATCGGCGACGAAGCTCTCGATGCGCCCGGCGCGCTTCGCGAGCGACTGGCAGAGGACCACCGGGCGGCTCTCCAAGGTCGAGCCCTCGCAGGATTCGGTGCCGCAATTCCAGGTGATGTCGCGGGCGATAATCCGGCCGGAGGCGGGAACCGCCGGCTTCGCCGAATAGCTTCCCGCGAGGGCAGGAGCGGCAGCGAGCGCGAGGGCGGCAAAAGCGAGAAGCGGGCGAAGCATGGACGGGTCCTCCTGTTGAGTTAGTTTCTTTTCGAAACTAGTATTTCCAGTTTTGTCTTGCAACTATTTTTTGTCGCGCGCTTATGCTTTCATTCGAGTCGGAGAGAGGGAGGAAGGCCTAAGTTGCCGGCAGACCGAGTCACGTCGCATATCGACGCGTTCAGGGAGGCCGCGCTCTCCTGCTCCATTCCACCCGCCGTCGAGCTCATCGGCGAGAAATGGGCGTTCCTGATCCTTCGCGGGGCGCTCAACGGCCTGCAGCATTTCGAGGAGTTCCAGGCGGGGCTCGGGGTCGCCCGGAACATCCTGTCCGACCGGCTGGCGAAGCTCGTCGCCGGCGGAATCCTCGAGCGCGCGCCCGATCCCGGCGATCGCCGCAAGGTGATCTATTCGCTGACTCCGAAAGGCGAGGGGCTGCTTCCGGTCGTGCTCGCGCTCCGTCAGTGGGGCGAGGAGTGGGGCTACGGGAAGATGAAGCTGGTTCTTGCCGACCGCCGCGACGGAAAGCCCGTGCGCAAGATCTCGGTCCAGGCGCACGACGGGCGCGAGCTCAAGCTCGCCGACTTGACGTGGATCGAGGGCGAGGGCGCCTCGGCCGCGCGCTCGATGAAAACTGCGGCGGAGTAGTCGTCCGCCTAGCGATTATTCGTAGTCGCCGCCCGAGGGGGTCGGACGCGGCGGAGCGGCAGCCGTAAGGCGCAGCGCCTCGGCAGCGTCGCTGAGCGAGGCCAGCTCTTCAGTCTCGTCTTCCTCGTCGATCCGGACCTTCTGCAGGTTCGTGACGATTCCTTCTTCGAGGTCTCGCGGCTTCACCGTCTCTTCGGCGATCTCACGGAGCGCGACGACCGGGTTCTTGTCGCGGTCGCGGTCGATGGTGAGGTCCG
>DASVXR010000170.1:0-8068 GCA_036392595.1 Sphingomicrobium sp. | reverse complement strand
CTCGTCGCGGCGGGTGACCTCGTCCTCTGCCGACACGACCTCGCTCGAGAGGCGGATCTCGCCGCCTTGCCCGCCGGTCCGGACGGCGGAGAACGGGCCGGTGCCCGCGCCGTTGCGCAGAATCGCGAACTCGGGTTGGGCAAGCAGCGGGAGGAGGTTGGGCCGCGGGGCGACCAGCCGGATCTCGATCACCCGATCGGTCATCGCCACGATGTCGTCCACGGCACCGAGGCTGTCCTTCAGCGGGTTGAGGCTGCGGCTGGCAAGCTGATGCTTCAGCAGCCGCGCCACCTGCTGCGCGGTGATCTTGGTGCCGTCGGGCCATTGCATCGAGGCGATGCGGAAAATGTAACTGAGGCCGTCGTCGCTGACGTTCCAGCGCTCGGCGAGGCCGCTCACGATATTGCCGCTCGCGTCGAACTGCACGAGGCCCTGAGCGACGTTCTCCAGGAGCACTGCGTCCGGCGTCGAGAGCGGTCCGGCTGCCGGATCGACCAGCTTCGGCTCGCCGCCGATCACCACCACCTTCGGAGCCCCTTCATGCTGCGGGCGGCACGAAGGCAGCAGCGCGACGCAGGCGAGAAAGGCGAGGCTCAGGAGACGCCGCGGCATTGGGACCGTTTAGCCGCAAGCACTCGTTCAGCAAGCTTCTGGATATATGGCACCAACTGTCTTATCTATCTAAGACAGTGGCGACTCCGCAGGACAGGGTGAAGTGGCGGAACGGGATCTGATCTGGAGTCGGGACGGGCAACCGGTCGAGGAGCTGCCCGATCCTTTCGCGCCCGAGCCGCGGCCGTTCGATGAGGGCCTTCCCAAGGAGCAGCCGAAGCGCAGGCGCTGGCCGATCATCCTTTATTCGGTCGCGGGGCTGCTCTTCGTCACGCTGATCTGGCTGGTGGTGACGGCGCCCTTGTCGCGAGCGCTCGAGCCTCTGCCTGATCCCGCGGTCCTTCTGCTTAGCGATGACGGGCATGCGATCGCCCGCCGCGGAGCCGTCAAGGAAGAGCCCGTCGACGTGACCAAGCTCAACCCGTTGACGGCCGCGGCCTTCGTCGCGATTGAGGACCGGCGCTTCTATCGTCACTGGGGAATCGATCCGCGCGGAATCGGGCGCGCGATGTTCGCGAACCTGCGCGGCGGCGGGCTTCGCCAAGGCGGAAGCACGATCACTCAGCAGCTCGCCAAGACCAACTTCCTGTCGAGCGACCGAACGATCAAGCGCAAGGCGCAGGAGGTGATCATCGCCTTCTGGCTCGAAGCCTGGCTGACCAAGCAGGAGATTCTCTCGCGCTATTTGTCGAGCGTCTATTTCGGGGACGGTGTTTACGGCCTCCGGGCGGCCGCCCATCATTATTTCAACCGCAACCCGGAAAATCTGACGCTCGCCCAGTCGGCGATGCTGGCCGGAATGGTACAGGCTCCCTCGCGCCTCGCTCCGACGCACAATCTCGCGCTCGCGCAGAGGCGCAGCCGGCTGGTGCTCGACGCCATGGCGGAGACGGGAGCGATCAGCCGGTCGCGCGCCAATTCGGTGCAGCCGGCACGACCCTCCGCGCTGTCCTCGAGGGTGCCGACCGGGACCTATTTCGCCGACTGGGTCGCGCCCGATGCGCAGAAGGCGTTCGATTCCGATTTCGGCGAGGTGAGGGTCCACACGACGCTGAACTACGACCTGCAGCGCATCGCCGCCCGGGCCGTAGCGAGGGCGCCGATCCATGGCGCCCAGGCAGCGCTCGTGGCGATGCGGCCCGACGGCCGAGTCGTCGCGATGGTCGGCGGCACCAGCTACCGCGACTCGCCCTTCAACCGCGTGACTCAGGCGCGGCGGCAGCCGGGCTCGGCCTTCAAGCTGTTCGTCTATCTTGCGGCGCTTCGATCCGGCTGGACCCCCGACAGCATAATCGACGACGAGCCGATCACCATCCACGGCTGGACCCCCGTTAACAATGACCGCGTCTATCGCGGGCCGATCACGCTGCGCGAGGCCTTCGCGCGGTCGAGCAATGCAGCGACCGTGCGGCTATCGGAGAAGGTCGGCCGGGCCAATGTGATCCGAGCCGCGCGGGACCTCGGGATCAGCACTCCGCTGCCCGACGAGCCGAGCCTCGCTCTCGGGACCGCGGGGGTGAGCCTGCTCGAGCTCACGTCGGCCTATGCGGCCGTGTCCAGCGGCCGTTATCCGATCGTCGCTCGCGGTCTTCCCGAAGAGCAGGCGCCGGAGGGGATCGCCGCCTTCTTCAGCCGCCAGGGCGGCCTCGACCGGCAGCGCGACTGGGTGCCGATGCTCGACCTGCTCTACGCCGCCGCGAACAACGGCACTGGGCGCCGGGCCGCGCTCGCGGTCCCGACCTTCGGCAAGACGGGAACGAGCCAGGACAATCGCGACGCCCTGTTCATCGGCTTTGCCGGCGACCTGGTGGTGGGGGTCTGGGTCGGGCGGGACGACAACAAGTCGCTCGGGCGCATCAGCGGCGGAACGGTGCCCGCGCAGATCTGGCGCGACTTCATGGTGCCGGCGCTGGCGATCGACCGCCGCCGCGGCCCGGACCTTCCGTTCCAGGCTCCGCAACGACCGCGCGAGGATCAGCGCGACCGCTTCGAGAGCCCGCTTCCACCGGAATGGAGCGACGGGACCAAGGACCTGCGTGACGTTCGGGACCTGCTCGAGCAACTGTTCGGCGACTAGCCGCGGCGCGGCCGCTCGCGTGGTTAACCCCCGGAAACCCGGTCGTTTAAAGTTTTCTCAACCAGTGTGGATGTAATTCGCAGACATCCGGCGCGGGTATTTGCGCAGGAGGGGGGAGTGTTCCCCTCGGGATTTAAGGAGACCGGAGATGGCCAAGTTCCTGAAGCTTCTAAGGAACGAGAAGGGCGCCACGGCGATCGAGTACGGCCTGATTGCCGCCCTGATCGCCGTTGCCGCGATCGCCGCAATGACGAACATCGGTTCGGCTCTCGGCACGACCTTCAACAACGTTTCGAACGCGCTCAACGGCTAATCAGCCTGAGTTCGAGTCGAAGACGGCGGCGGTGCCTTCGGGCGCCGCCGTTTATCTTTTCGTTAACCGTGACCGTTACCGCACAGCTGCTCCACAAAAGAGTCGGCCAGGCACTCCGCGACAGAGTATGGTCCATGCGATCGCGGCTGTCCGGTCCTTGCCGACCCCGGCCCGCGCTGTCAGTCTCCCGCCACGTGAAGGGGACCGTGATTGCAGCGGTAATGATGTCCTGGGCAGCCGCGGCGAGCGCGCGGTCGCCGGCGCCCCTCTACGACCCGGTTTCGCTGAACATCGGACTCGCCTGCCAGTGGCAGCAGCGCTGCATCGACGACCAGAATCGGGCGATGAAGCGGGCGCTCAAATATGTGAGGAACAAGCAGCCGCCCGCTTGGCGACTTCAGACCTGCAACAGGAACGCCTCGCGAAAGCACTTCCGCGTCGACTGGGTCGGGTTCGACAATTGCATTCGCAATGCAGCGGTGCGGCCGCTGCCGGCGCGGTCGATCAAGCGGCGCGCAAGGACGCTGACCCAAGGGAATTCAGCGCGATCGGTTGCCGCGGGGTCGGCTACTGTGGGCGAGCGCGGCCGCTGACCGTCTGAGTCTCGGGCGGAACCGAATCGTCGGCTTCGGGCTGCGCACCGAGCATCGCGCGATAGTTACGCACGACGGTCCGGCAGCTCTTCAATCCTTCGCTGAGCTGGGCCGCTGCTTCTTCAAGATCAGGTTGCGAATCAAAGCCGTCCGGCACTTCGAATCCAATTTCTTGCAATCGCTGGCTTCAAAACTGCTTTGAAGCGGCTCGGTTTCATGGTTCGACGCAACTAGTCGCCGGCCTGGTGTACATTATCGTGACGGTGTTCAGTCCGATGAAACCGCTGCTCCGCAGGCGCGTGCAATCGCCGCCTCGAGCTTGCCCGGAGTGAAGGGTTTCAGAAGCACCTCCACACCCTCGGGGCGGTCGCCGATGGCATCCGATTCGGCATAGCCCGTGATGATCAGCGCAGGCACGTCGGGGCAGAGCTCGCGCGCCTTGCGGATGAACTGCGTGCCCGAGAGGTTGGGCATCGCATAGTCGGTGATGAGCAGGTCGCAGCTGCACTCCCGCTGCTCGAGCACCCGGATCGCCTCGGCGCCGTCGGCGGCCTGGATCACCTCGTGCCCCGCGTCTTCGAGCACCGCCGCGGTGGTGCTGCGGACCTCGTGATGGTCGTCGACGAGGAGGATCGTCCGCTTCCGCATCCTGGTCCGACGCTTCGGTTCCTCCGGCGTCCCGCCCGCGCGGTCAGCGCCATTCGGAGCGCGCGGGAGCCACAGCTCGGCGGTCGTGCCGCGGCCGACCTCGCTCTGGATGAGGAAGGCGCCGTTCGACTGCCGGGCGAAGCCATAGACCATGCTGAGGCCCAGGCCGCTGCCCTTGCCGATCTCCTTGGTGGTGAAGAAGGGCTCCATCACCTTTTCGAGGACCTCGGGTGAAATCCCGATACCCGTGTCGGTAACGCAGATCCGCACATAGTCGCCGGCCGGAAGGCCCATGGCATCATCCGCTGTGAGCTGTCGGTCATCCGCGTGAATGCTTACCGTGCCGCCGGCGGGCATGGCGTCGCGCGCGTTGATGATCAGGTTGACCAATGCGAGCTCCAGCTGCGCCTGGTCGGCGAAGGCGCGGCCGACGCCGTCGTCGATCTGCCATTCGATCTTGATCAGGCCGCCAAGCGTGTGGGTCAGCAGGTCCGACACAGCGTCCTTGAGCGCGGCGAGATCGATCGGGTGCGGCTCCAGCTTCTGGCGGCGGGCGAAGGCGAGCAGCCGGCGCACGAGCTCGCTGCCCTGCTCGGCGGCGCGCTTGGTCATCGAGAGGATCTTCTGCTGGTCCTCTCCCAGCGCGGCCCGTTTCTCGAGGAGGCCCAGGCCGCCGATGACGGCTGCCAGAAGGTTGTTGAAATCGTGCGCGATTCCCCCGGTGAGCTTGCCGATCGCGTCCATCTTCTGGGCCTGGACGAGCTGGCTTTCGAGCGAGCGCTGCTCGGTGATGTCGGTCAGGGTCCCGGCAAACTCGAGCGGCTTTCCGTCGGCGTCGCGCAGCAGCACCGCCTGGTCGAGGAAATGCTTGTAGCTGCCGTCGGCGCACTGCCAGCGATATTCGATCGAAGAGCGGCCTATCTTCCGCCGGGCCTCCAGCGCCGCGAGCACCCGGTAGCGATCGTCCGGATGCAGACGGTCCTGCCAGATCGAAGGCTCGGCCATCACGGCGGAATGGGTGAAGCCGGTGATCGCCTCGAGGTCGCCGCTGATATAATCGGGCCGGCGCGGGCTCGCGTCATAGCGCTCAAGATAGAGCACCATGGGCAGCGATTGGATGATCGCCGCCTGCCGCTGTTCCGCCCGGCGCAGCTCCTGCTCGGCTCGAAGCCGCTCGCTATTGGCCTGCAGATTGGCGTCGAGGAGCGCCTGCTCCTGCCGCGCCTTGCGCTCGATCTCCTTGGTCTTGGCGAAGAGATCGACGAAGACGGCGACCTTGGAGCGAAGCACGACCGGATCGACGGGCTTGAACACATAGTCGACGGCGCCCATCGCATAGCCGCGCAGCAGGTGCTCGGCTTCCTTGTTCACCGCGGAGAGGAAGACGATGGGAATGCCCTTGGTCTGGTCGCGCGACCGGATGATCTGGGCGGTCTCGTAACCGTCCATCCCGGGCATGTAGACGTCGAGCAGGATGACCGCGAACTCGCCCTTCAGGAGGTGCCTCAGAGCCTCCTCGCCGGACTTCGCGGAGACGACTTCGCCCAAGTCCTCGAGGATGCTTTCGACCGCGAGCAGATTCGCGTCATCGTCGTCGACGAGAAGCACGCGGGGCCGCTCGGTCTCGGGCTGATCGAGGAGCTCGGGCGCGGCGCGCGATTGCACCGGTATGTCCGTCACGGGCCGGCCCATCCTTACTCGGCCGCCTCCACTGGGATGGGCGGAGCCGCCGCGGCCGCAGCCTCGCGCGAGCGACCGACCCAGACACGGAGCAGCGCAAGCAGCAGCTCGATGTCGACGGGCTTGGCGATATAGTCCGACGCTCCGGCGTCGAGGCACTTCTGCCGGTCGCCCTTCATCGCCTTGGCGGTGACCGCCACGAGAGGGAGGTCGGCCAGCTGCGGCCGCTCGCGGATCTGCCGCATCGCCTCATAGCCGTCCATGTCGGGCATCATGATGTCGATCAGCGCGACGTCGACGCCGGGTGTCTGCTCGAGGATCAGGATCCCGTCCCTCCCGCTCTCCGCGTGGAGAACTTCCACGTCATGGCTCTCCAAAACGCTCGTGAGGGAGAAGATGTTGCGGATGTCGTCGTCGACGATCAGCACCCTGGCGCCCGCAAGCTCCGGAATGGGCCGCGCCGCTTGCGATGGTTCCAACGCCTTCTTCCGCCTGCGGGGCTTTTGAGCCTTCGCTTCCTCGCGCAGCTTGCCGAAGACCTGGACGAGCTCGGCGCGCTCGGCCGGCTTCTCGGTCACTCCGATAGCGCCCATGCCGAGCACGGCGTCGCTGCGGTCCACGCCCGAAATGACGTGGATCGGGACATGGGCGGTGCCGGGATCGTGTTTCAACAGGTCGAGCAGCACGAAGCCGTCGATGTCGGCGAGCCCGAGGTCGAGCGTGATCGCCGTCGGCTGGAGCTTGCGCGCCATGGCCAGCGTGCCTGCCCCGGCGGTCGAGACGACGCCCTTCAGCCCCGCCTCGTGAGCGGCGTCGAGCAGGATCGTCGCGAAGGTCGGATCGTCCTCGACGATGAGCACGAACGGGTCCTTGCCGAGATCGTCACGATCGTCGCTGACCTCAAAGCCGGTCGGAAGCGCGGTCGGGATGACCGCTCCGCTATTCTCGAGATGGATTGCCGTCCCTTCCGGCGCGGAGGAGGATTCGGTTTCGAGCGGCACGAAGAGGGTGAAGGTCGATCCTTCGCCCGGAGTCGAGCGCACGTGCAGCTCGCCGCCGATCAGCCGCGCGATCTCGCGGCTGATTGAGAGGCCTAGGCCGGTCCCGCCATATTTGCGGCTGGTGGTTCCGTCGGCCTGCTGGAACGCCTCGAAGATCAGCTTCTGCTTGTCCTCGGGGATCCCGATGCCCGTATCGGTGACGGAGATTTCGATTGCCCGCTTTACGTTGCGCAGCGCCGGGTGGTTGGAGCTCCAGCCCTTGTCGGCGCAGCGCACTCCAAGCGTGACGCTGCCCTTCGAAGTGAACTTGAAGGCGTTGGACAGCAGGTTGAGCACGATCTGCTGCAGGCGCTTTTCGTCGGTGCGGATCGTCTCGGGCAGGTTGGGCTCGAACTTGACCTTGAAGTCGAGGCCCTTGTCGCTCGCCAGCTGGCGGAAGGTCCGCTCCATGTGGGTCTTCAGGTTGTGCACCGGCATGTCGCCGACCTCGATCGAGACGGTCCCGGATTCGACCTTCGACAGGTCGAGGATGTCGTTGATGAGGTTGAGGAGGTCCGAGCCGGCCGAGTTGATCGTCCGCGCGAACTCGACCTGCTTCTCGTTGAGGTTGCCGTGCGGATTGTCGGCGAGAAGCTTCGACAGGATGAGCAGCGAGTTGAGCGGGGTCCTCAGCTCGTGGCTCATGTTCGCGAGGAACTCGGACTTGTACTTCGAGGTGAGCGCGAGCTGCTCGGCCTTCTCCTCGAGCGCCCGGCGCGCCATTTCGATCTCGAGATTCTTCGCTTCGACCTGCTTCTTCTCATTCTCGAGCAGCTGCGCCTTCTCCTGCAGCTCCTCGTTGGTGTTGTGGAGCTCCTCCTGCTTGCGGGTGAGCTCGGTCTGGCGCGCCTGCAGCTCCTGGGTCAGCAGCTGCGACTGCTTGAGCAGCCCTTCGGTGCGCATGGTTGCTGCAATCGTGTTCAACACGATCCCGACCGATTCCATCAGCTGGTCGAGGAAGGTTTGGTGGGTCTCGTTGAACTCGTTGAACGAGGCGAGCTCGATCACCGCCTTCACCTCGTCCTCAAACAAGGCGGGCAGGATGTTGACGTTGGCTGGAGTGGCGTGGCCCAGGCCTGAGCCGATGCGGATGAAGTCGGGCGGA
>DASVXR010000169.1:0-5937 GCA_036392595.1 Sphingomicrobium sp. | reverse complement strand
TTGCGAGCGGCCGCGAGCAGCGGCTGACCTCCGGCGGCGCAGTCAATGTCGAGCCACGGCTGTCGCCTGACGGCAAGCGCATCGCCTGGGTCTCGACCCAAGGCACGGGGCACTTCAATCTGCTCATCGCCGGGATCGGCGCCGAGGGGCTGAGCAATGCGCACCCGCTCCTCGGCGAGCGGCAAAGCAAGATCTCGCGTTATTATTACTCGCCGTTCGACCACGCGATCAATCCGTCCTGGACTCCCGACGGCAAGCGCATCCTCTACGTCACCAACAATGAAGTCGCCTGGGGCACCGGCGACATCTGGTCTGTCGCGGCGGACGATGGGAAAGACCGGCGCAAGGTGCTGAGCGAGGAAACGAGCTGGAGCGCGCGGCCGGAGACTTCGCCCGACGGCAAGCAGGTGCTTTTTGCGAGCTATCACGGCCGGCAATGGCGCCAGCTCTGGGTGACCACTCCTGGTGGCATGGCGCCACTCCCGCTGACTTTCGGAGATTTCGATCGCTGGAACGCCCGCTGGTCGCCGGACGGCCGGCGGATCGCGCTAATCAGCAACGAGGACGGAAACACGAGCCTCCTGGTGCACGATTATATCGGCGGCGCCGAAACAGCGATCGTCGCCGCGAAACGCCGACACCTGGTTCGGGAAACGCAGCTGACGCTCGACATTAGAGACGAGCAGGGCCGGGCCGTTCCAGCGCGTATAGCCGTGCTCGGAAGCGACGGCAGGGCCGCCGCCCCTGCCGGATCGTGGATGCATGGCGATGACGGCTTCGATCGCTCGCTCCAGTCGGCCGAGACCCATTATTTCCACTGCTTTTCGACTTGCACGGTCGAAGTACCGGCAGGCGAGACAAGGATCTGGGTGCAGCGAGGCTTCCGCTACCTGCCGTGGCGCAAGTCCGTGAAGCTCGTCGCGGGCGTTCATCAGACAATCCCCGTGCAGTTGCAGCTCAACGACCTGCCCCCCTCATTCGGGAGGTTCGTCAGCGCCGATCTGCATGTGCACATGAACTATGGCGGGCATTACCGGAACACGCCGGAGAACCTGGCGCAGCAGGCCCGCGCCGAGGATCTGAACGCCGTCTACAATCTCATCGTCAACAAGGAGGAGCGGGTCCCCGACATCTCCTATTTCCGCCCTGGCCCGGATTCGGCGAGCGGGGACGGCGTGCTGATCCTGCACAGCCAGGAATATCATACCAGCTATTGGGGCCACCTGGGTCTGCTCGGCCTTTCGGACCATTATCTGACGCCTGGATTCTCGGCCTATCAGAACAGCCCGCTCGCCAGCGCTTACCCCGACAATGGCGCCATCGCCGACCTCGCTCACGCGCAGGGGGCGCTGGTCGGATACGTGCATCCGTTCGACGACGAGCCTCTGACGGACAAGACGCTCATCAACGAGCTCCCGGCCGACGTCGCCAACGGCAAGGTCGATTACATGGAGATCGTCGGTTTCTCCGATCACAAGACGACTGCGGGGGTGTGGTACCGGCTGCTGAACCTCGGCTACCGGATACCCGCCGGCGCCGGGACTGATGCGATGGCGAATTATGCCGACCTGAGAGGTCCAGTCGGCATGAACCGCGTGTTTCTGGATACGCGCGGCGAGTTGAGCCCGGCCGCGCTGCTGGCCGCACTGAAATCGGGCCGGACCTTCGCCAGTAACGGGCCGCTGCTGGGGCTCGAGCTGGACGGCAAGCATCCGGGCGACGTGATCTCGCGCACGGGTCCCGGCCGGTTGAGCTACCGCGTGGCGCTACGCTCGCCGGTAGCGGTCGAGCATCTGGAGCTGGTGCAGAACGGCAAGGTCATGAAAGCCTTCGCCCTCAGCGGTGATCATCGCAGCTTCGACGCCCATGGCGAGCTTCCTGTCGACAGCGCGGGCTGGCTGCTCTTGCGGGCCTGGAACCAGGGAGCGGACCCCCAGGTCCTGGACCTTTATCCCTACGCGACGACGAGCCCAGTCTATGTCGATCTGCCCGGCGGCCTTCCCCCAGAGCCCGCCGACGCTAACTATTTCATCGCCTGGCTGGACCGCGTGATTGCCGACGCGCAAAAGCGCACCGATTACCGGGACCCGCGCGAACGACAGGCCGTGCTCGACTACCTTCGGCGCGCGCGTGACCGCTTTCAGAGTCAAACGTCGGGCGCTCATTAAGGCTCAAGGCGATTCGACCGCATAATCGTCGCCGTAGAACTTGCTCGTGCTGCGCGTGTGAAAGGTGATCGCCTTCACCGGCGGGTATTTGGGCGTTCCGAGGCCGGGCAGGACCTCCAGCATTTCATCCTCCCACACGTAAACGGCCATCGGGAAGGACACGCGCGCGGCGGAGAGGTGCGAACGGTCGCTGGGCTTGCCGACCCGGTGCGTGGTCGATGGGTAGCGGTCGTTCGAGATCCGCTGCATGTAATCGCCCGTGTTGATGATGATCGAGCCGTAGGGCGCGCGCATCCGCACCCACTTTCGCGAGCGGTGATTCCAGACCTGCAGCCCGTCCGTCCGCGTCGCCGGCAGAATGGTGAACAGGTCCACGTCCTCATGGCCTAGCAGCCGTCCGGCGCCGGACCGGTCCTGCTCCTCGCTCATCGGCGGATAATAATTCAGGCGGAGGCCGAAATTGGTCCCGGTAAGCTTGCGATCATACACGTGGGGATCGACGCCGAGGCCCTGGAACATCGCCTGCGCTATCGGCTTGAACAACTGCTCATGGGCGAGGACTAGGCGGCGGAAGTGCCGCTCATATTCAGCACGTGGCCAAAAATCCTCCGCTCGGAACGGCCGCTCGCGCTGCTGCGGAATGTCAAAGGCGCGGCGGCACCAGACCCATCCCTCGACGAGGTCCGGATGGATTTCGCTGGTCTCCTCGAGAGGGAAATAGCCCTGGCTGACCGAGCCATGGCGGTGGGCCCGGAAGAGCTTCTTCTCGGCAAGCGACGTCGAGGTGAACAGGTCGAGCACGCCCTCGTGCATCTCGTCGTACAGCGCCGGATCGACGCCGTGGCCGGTGAGAACCGCAAATCCAATCTCGTGCAGCGCCTTGCCGAACTCTTCGGCGAACCGCTCCTTGTCCTTCGCGCCGCCGTGCAGGAAGGGCTCGAAATCGAGCGTCGCGATCTCATAATCCTCGTCGAACTCGTCGCCCGCACCCTCGGCAAGCCGATAGGTGTGCTTCTTCTCGACCTGGTCGTATTTCCAGAATTCCCTGCTGAGAGCATCCGTGTCGGTCATCACGCCACCACCGCCGCAGTCGCGGCCTCGGCCTTGTGCTCCCGCCTACCCTTCCACGCCGCGCGAAGCATGACGGTGGCGGCATAGAGCACGACGACGATAACCAGCCAGCGCAGCATCTCGAGCGACATGCTCTTCACGATGAAGGCGGCGACCAGGACGCCCGGGATTCCACCGATGGAGAGGCCGAGAACCACCTTGAGGTCGATCTGCGCGATCTGGATGTGCCGGACGCCAGCGCCCGCGCCCATCAGCGATGCCCCCGTCGCCATGATCGGGAAGCAAAGCCTCGGGTCCATGCCTAGCAGGCTTAGGATCACCAGGGTCGGCGCGTAATTGCCCACACCAAAGTTCAGCAAAATGCCGAAGCCGAAGTTCGCGGCGATCGCGAGAATGGTCAGCGACAGCGGCAGGGACGATGCCGTGCCCCCACCCGGGAACATATGCAGGTTGGTCATCGCATAAGCGGCCGCGGCCGCGAGGAGCCCGATCGCAACCGTCAGCTGGATGATCCAGACCCGCGCACGAGCGACCAGCGGAGCTCCGACGAGCCCTCCGAGCAGGACGGCGATCGCGCATCCGAACAGCAGCACCGGATCGACCAGCACTCCGAGAAGGATCAGGAAGATGACGCTTTCGAGCATGGCCGGCGGCGTCAATCCAACCAGCAGCGTCGGCGGAATCAGCCGGTCCGGGACCATCTTGCGGAACTTGAGCCAGGCCGTGGTGGTCGCGAAGCTCCCGATCCCGAGCGTGTCGAAGAAATTCACGACGATGCCGAGACCCGTGGCTTCCAGGTTCGGCACTGCCTTTTGAGCGATGGCGGCGCGTCCGAGGATGATCGTCAGCAGCACGATCGCGAGAGCGAGCGGGACGAGAATGGCAATCAGCATGGCTGCTTCGCTCCCCTCAAGGCGAAAGCCGGCTCAGTCGGATCGGACACAATCATAGAAGCTTACCTGAAACAAAAAAGCCCGCCGGTCGGGCGGGCGGGCAGTCGATTGATCGCTTGGTGGTCGATCAGTCGCGCCATCGCGCCGCAACAATGCGGCCGCGCCACCAGAAGCGGGCGGTCGGAGCTGCGGGGCACGCGTTCAGCCGTGTCATCGAGGGCTTGCTAGGCCAGCGCCTCGCGCAGCGTCAAGGCGCCTCCACCACCGGCACGTGATAGTCAGCCAGGAGCTTCCGGATCTCGCCCGAGCGCGCCGCCAGAACGCTGTCGATCTGCTTCAGCAGCTTCTGATCGTCCTTGCGAACACCGACCGACACGTCGAACTGCATCGGCCATTGCATCGCATCCATCCACGGCGTGACCGGCTCAAGTCGGAGCGGCACAGGAGCCTTCGCCGCGAAATAGCCGGCGAGCGGACCCCAGACGAGGGCCACGTCTATGTCTCCGCGCTGGACCGCCTCGATGATCTCGGACGGCGGGTTCGGCTTCGAATAATCTCCGTACAGCGTATAGCCGCGGACGTTGGCAACGATCCCGCGGCGCGCGAGCGCATGGGCGGGCGGAGTGTTGCTGGCGTCGTCGCCGACCATTTGAACGCCGATCTTCAGCTTCCTGAGGCGCGGGTCGTCGAGTGTGAGATGATTCAGCCCATCCTTCGCGCGAGTGACGAAGACATAGGTGGAGCGATAATAGGGCCGGCTGGTCGCCGCCATTTCGACGTTGCTGCCGATCCCGGGCCAGAAATCGCATTTCTGCTCATTGAGCGTGTTGCGGACATAGCCGCGACGCTGCGCCCACCAGACGTAGCTCAGCTTCGCGTGAAGATCCCCGGCGATCATCTCGGCGAGCTTGTTCTCGAACCCCTGTCCCGCGCGGTTGGAGAAGGGCAGGTTATTGGGATCGGCGCAGGCGGTCAGCGTCCGCTCACCGCAGGAAGCCAGCAGAAAAGCGGCGACGATCGCGAGGGCTGTTCTCATTTGCCGGCCGCTATCGCGCCCCACGGCTTGCCGCCGAGGCTCACCTTGCGCTCCACCTTGTTGCGCTCGAGATCGACGATGGTCAGCGAGCCGTCGAGCCCGCTTGGCGCGTAGAGCCGCTTTTCGTCCGGCGACAAGGCGACGCTCCAGGTCCGGAAGCCCGTCGGGAAGGAGCGCACGACCGCGAAGGTCGCCGGATCGATCTCGGCGACGCGGTTCGATCGGCCCATCGCGACGAAGACGCGCTTCTCGTCGCGGGTCTTCGCCATTTCCACCGACTGGACCGGCTCGGGAATGTCAAAGCTCTGCGCGAGGTCGATCGTGTGGACGATTCGGCGTGACGCGGTGTCGAACACGCTGATCGTTCCGCGCTGTTCCGACGAAACCCACACCTGCCTTCCTCCATGCATGAACAGGACGAAGCGAGGGCGCGTTCCCACGGGGATGCTGTCGAGCAGCTTGCCCGACGCCGCATCGATGAAGTGGGCGAGGCTGGCGAGCTCCGAGGTGGCGACGGCCAGCTTGCCGTCAGGACTTACGCCGATGCCCTCCGGCTCGGGTCCGACCTTCACCTCGCGAACGACCTTGCCGCTCTTGAGGTCGAGGAAAGAGACGGCACTGTGGTCCTCGTTGGCTATCGCGAGCCATGCGCCGTCAGGGGTGAGCGCGAAGCGCTCGGGATCCGGGATCGCGCTGTAAGTCCTCAGCAGGCGTCTTGACGTCACGTCCCACGCTTCGATGCGATTGGAATCGCTCGCCGCGACGTAGA
>DASVXR010000168.1:0-6425 GCA_036392595.1 Sphingomicrobium sp. | reverse complement strand
GGCGACTCGGCCGATGATGCCGATGCGCTCGCCGGGGCCAATCTTGAGGTTGATGCCCGACAGCGAGGGACGGGCGGCATTGGGATAGGTGAAGGTGACGTCGCTGAGCTCGATATGGCCGGCGCGGATCTCCGGCACGATGCTGCGCATCGCAACCTGGCGCTCGTCTTGGGCCTCCATCATTCGCTGGAGGGAGTCGAGCGTCGCCATCGCCTGCTTGCCGCGAGTCACGAGGAAAGCGAGCTGCCCGACGGGCTGCAACGAACGGCCCGACAGCATGATGATCGCGATGATCGCGCCCATCGTCATCTCGCCTTCCTGGAAGCGGTAGAAGCCCCCGATCAGAAGGCCCACGCTGATCATCTGCTGCGAGATGCTCGCGAGGTTGACGGCAACCGCGGTCAGCCTGCGCATCCGCTCGCTGGTCGCGGCGGACATCGCCGAATAGCGCCGCCAGCGGCCGAGCATCTGCCCTTCCGCGCGCGACGCCTTCAAAGTCTCCGCCCCGGCGATGGATTCGACGAGGACGCTATGCTGCAGGCTCGAGTCCGCCTGCGCATCGAGCGCGGCCCGGCCCATGGCCTTCTGCAGGCTCACTCCAGCAGTCAGCATCAGCACGATTCCGGCAATCGGCACGAACACGAGCCAGCCGGCGAGAAGCGTGATGAGGGCGAGGAACATGACGAGGAAGACGATGTCGACGACGAGGACGACCGTGGTCGACGCGAAGAAGTCGCGCACCATCTCATATTCGGAAACCCGTCGCGCGAAGGCGCCCGTGCTGCCCTGGCGCTCCGCCATCGGCAGGTTCATCACCTTCTCGAACAGCTTCTGCGACAGCTTGGCGTCGAGCTTGCGGCCCACCTCATCGATCAGCCTCGCGCGGGCGACGCGCAGCGTGAAGTCGAACGCGAGCGCGAGGATCACTCCGAGGGCGAGCACCCAGAGCGTGGACACGGCCTTGTTGGGAATGACCCGGTCGTAAACGTTCATCGTGAACAGCGGCATCGCGAAGGCGAGCATGTTGACGATCAGCGCGGCAAGGAGGACCGGCCAGAACTCGCGGCGGACCTTCCACACTTCGGACCAGAACCAGTGCTTGCGCTTGGCCTCGTCCCACGGCCGCTCGTTCTCGCGCTCGCGCGTCGGATCGGTTTCGACGACGATCGCCCGACCGGTATAGGCCGGCTCGATCTCGGCGAGCTTCACCCAGCTCGGCTCGGCAACTCCGGGCGCATAGACGAGGCCGTCGCCATCGCGAGTGTCGAGCAGCACGGCCGCGCGCTCGTCCTCGAGCTCGAGGATTGCCGGGCACTTCCCGGACGGCCAGCCTTTGAGCCGGCGGACGATGGGATCCGCGCGCATGCCCACCTGCTCGAGCGCGGGCTCGATCTGGTGGAACGGCAGCTTTCCGTCGGCGGAAAGCGCCAGCCCGGCACGGAGGAGGACCGGCGACGAAGGCCGGTCAGCCTGGCGCGCGACATAGGTGAGGCAGTCGAGGACGGGGTCGATCTCTCTCGACTGGTCCGCATCAAGCCAACGCATGAAACTCACTTGCCGGTCCTCATCCTTGTTAGCGGCCCGCCGGCGCGTCGGTTGACGCCGCAGCGCCCACTGTCGCCGGAGCCGGAGCGGCATCCGCACCCGCCGGCGGCGGAGGCGGAGTCGGTGCAGCCGGAGCCGGCGGCCCGGCGACCGGACCCATCGCCGGATACGGGAAGCTGTTTTCCTGCAGGTCCGACGGCGGAATCGGGTTCACGTGGAAGTGCTCGCGCTCGTTGCCGATTGCGGCAGCAGGACGCTGCACGCCGAGGCAGTCGATCAGCTTGTTCTCGGCCGCGAGCACTCGATACTGCGCGTAAAGCTTGGCCATGCGCGCCGTCTCGGCCTGCGCCTCAACGTTGTAGCGCGTGTTCTGCGCGTCGAGCACGTCGAGCAGCGAGCGCCTGCCGATGTTGAACTGCTCGCGATAGGACAGGAGCAGGTCGTCCGAGATTCGGCTCTGAGTCTCAAGTTCGGTGGCGAGGGCGCTCTGGTTCTGCAGTCGGCTCCAGGCGTTGCGAGCATCCTCCTCGGCGCTGCGGGTCCGCTCGAAGAGGCGCCCGTGCACCTCGTCGGCGCGAGCCTTCTGCTCGCGGACGTTCGCTTCCTTGATTCCGCCATTATAGAGGTCCCAGCGAAGCACGCCGAGCGCCTGAAGGTCGGTGGTCTTGCCCTCGAAGCCGTCGATGTCATGGCCGGCGCGGGCGCGGCCCTCGAGATTGAACCGGGGCCCCAGCTTGGCCTGGGCGGCGCGGACCTCCTCACGGGCCGTATTGAGGTCGGCGATCGCTTCGCGGACGCGCGGATTGTTCTGGCGGGCCGCCTCTTCCGCATCGGCAAGAGAAGCCGGCATGCACTGCGACAGGTCGGGCGGCAGTGACACGCTGTCGACCGGCATTCCCGTCAGGGTCTGGAAAGCGATTCCGGCGGCTTCGAGATCCTCGCGCGCTTCGGTGACCTTGGCCCGCGCGGCCTGCAGCCGCTCCTCGGCCTGCTGCTGGTCGGCGACGCTGATCGATCCCTTGGACACGCCTTCGCGCAAATCGGCCGCCAGCTTCTCATGGAAGGTGACATTATCCTGGGCGATCGCGACCAGCCGCTGCTGAAGCAGATAGTCGATGTACGTGCGCGAGACGTTGAGCGCGACGAATTCCGAGCGCTCCTCGACGCGTGCCGCGGCGGCGTCGGTGCGCGATGCCTGACGGCGGATTTCCGCTTCGCGTCCGCCGCTGTCGAACAGCAGCTGGTCGACGATCAGGTCACCCTCGACCGGCCACAGGACGTTTCCGGCGATCCCCAGCCGCCGGCGCGTGGGGTTGCGCAGGTCGCGAACGCCGGCCGAGCCTTCGACGGATACCCGCGGATACCAGAGGCCCTGCCCCTGCACCCGCTCTTCCTGCGTCGCGACGCGGTTGGCGACGGCCTGGCGGATCTCGGGATTCGTATTGAGCGCCGATTGAACGGCATCGCGCAGTTCCACCCCCAAAGCAGGCGTGGCGCAAAGCAACACCGCTCCAGGAATGATCAGCGTCCAGTGCTTCTTAATCATGTTACCCCCTTCTGGTCGTCGCGGGGCCTCCACCGGTCCACAGGTGGAGACCCCGCCACTCTTTTCCCTTACGTGCGCTTACACATGCGCCGGAACTGCATCGGCGTGCACGGCCATCTGCTGCATCATGTGCAATGCGGATGCCCCCGTGAAGCCGGCGAAATCGCCCATGTCCCCGTTTGGAACGGCCGCCGCAGCATGGGTTGCTAGCGCATCCGCCGCGGCTTGGCCGTGGTCGCCGGCTTGCGGCAGCGAGTTCACGAGCGCATCGACGTTCGGGCCAGATCCGCCGCCGTGCAGCGCATCCGCCAGCACCTTGCCGACAACCTCGTTATGCTGTCCTTCGACGGACGGGCCCTGGCTCGCATGACCCGCGGCGATCATTAGTGCCGCGTCAGGCATGGCGACGGCGTTCGCCGTGAAAGCGGCCGCACCGACACCCGAACCGTTCGCCGGCGCGTCAGTGCCCTGCGGAAGAGCGGAGAATGACGGCCCACCGGACTGGCTCGCTGAGTCGACGCCGAGCGAGCTCTCCGAAACCGCGGACGCGTGGAAGTTCGGCTCCGCGGCCGGCACGCTGATATGTGCGCCGCTCGCAATCGCTGGCAGATCGAACCCGT
Source organism: Sphingomicrobium sp. (assembly GCA_036392595.1). Classification (GTDB taxonomy): domain Bacteria; phylum Pseudomonadota; class Alphaproteobacteria; order Sphingomonadales; family Sphingomonadaceae; genus Sphingomicrobium. The sequence goes on along the minus strand of DASVXR010000168.1, from coordinate 2,714 downwards.
GGTCGGCGCTCATCGCGTCCAGCGCCACTGGCGCGAAGGCCTGCGTGTGCTGGGCGGCGACGTCGATGCCGCTCGTCGAATTCGCCTGACCGGTGACGCCGTGCGCGGCGAGCGGCTGCGAACCGAGGCCCGCGGCTGCAACCGCGGCGACCAGCGCCGCATTGCTCGCCAGGGACGTGCTCGAGCGCAGCGAGTCGCTGACGTCCCGAGCCCCGATCCCGAAGGCAGCGTCCGCGAGCAAGCCGGTCGAGCCGTCGGCGCGCGTGTAGCTGCCGGTGCCGGCCACCGAAACATCGCCATTGGCAGCCGTGTAGGAGATGCCGTCGCTGCTCAGCGAGATGCTGGTGATCCCGAGCGCCATGAGCGACTTGACCTCGCCGGCGTCCGCAACACCATTGCTGTTCGCATCCTGCCAGACGACGAAGCCGGTGAACTGAGCGTCGGCCGAGCTCAGCTGCCCGTCGTGGTTGGTGTCGTAGGCGGCAAGCGCCTGCAGGTCACTGACCCCGTTGCTTCCGAACACGAACTCGGACGCATTGCTGACCGTCCCGTCATGGTTGGCGTCGTAAGCGAGTATTCCGTCCTGCGGGCTCGCCCAGGCAGTCGCGACCGAGCCGCTGCCGTAGTCGTAGTGCACGCCCGCGTCGGTCGACAGGAAGTGCACCCCGTCGCCGTTGAGGTCGAGCACGACCGGAGCGGCTGTCGGAACGAGCGTCATGTTGATTGTCCCGGTCGACGTGTCGCCATCGGCATCGGTCGCGGTGACGCCGAACGAAAGATCGATCGGATGACCCTGGTTCGTCTGCGTCAGCGAGAAGATGCCGAGGTCGAACTTACCGGTGACATCCTGAACATCGACCGAGTTGAAGTGGTTCGCGCCGGTGCCGATGCCGTAGCTGTCGCCCTGCTCGACGCCGGAGAAGGTGACCGAGCCGTCGGCGTTCTTGGTGACCGAGATGCCGTAGGCGAGGGCCTGCGTCGAGCCGACCGCCAGCCCAGTGATATCCACTGGAGCGATCTTCGGTTCGCCAGCCGTGTGGCCCTGCACCCAGACTTCGGTGATCGCGACCTTCGACGTGTCGGTGAAATTGCCGGTCGGGTTGCTGTCCGGATAGTTGGACTGGGTATCGCTCGTTTCGAGCGCCCACACCGTGAACGACACAACCGTCGGAGTGCCGACGACCTGCGGCACCTTCTGCTGGAACCCATTGGTTTCCACGTGCGCGGTGTAGTCAAAGCCGAGCGTTGCGTTGCCGGCGTCGCTGACCATGTGGGTCACGAAGTCCATGCGCAGGGAATCGCCCGGGTTGAACGACTGGTTGCCGACGCCGATCGACGTCGCGTCGGTGTTCACCGTCGAATTGACGCCGTTGTGCGTTCCGGTGAGCATCGCATCGACATCCGGCGATCCGGTTGCGTTCGCCCCGATTCCGTAAACGTTCGTGTTGCCCGCCTTGGTCGAGGTCAAATTGTTGAACGAGACGCCGCTGCCATTGTCGATCGGATGGTTGAAGTCGATCGAATAGGTGCTGTTCGAACCGAGCCCCGCGCCGGTGTTGAGCGTCATGGTGAACACCACTTTGCTCGCATCCGTGTCGGTCGCATCGGTCGTCGCGATCAACGTGCCGGTGCCCCAGCCGAAGACGTAGATCGGCTGGCCGCCCGACGTCAGCGGGTTGCTCGACGCATCGAGCAACTGCTCGCCGTTCGTGTGCGTGCCGGCCGTGAAGACGAGGCCGTTGGTGCTGGCGAACCCGTCGTTGCCGATGAAATTCTCACCGGTGCCGTCGTTGTTCGAGTCGTTGATCAGCCTCGTCACGTTGGCATTGCCGTCGTCGATCAGCGCATTGTCCTGAGCGATCGGCGTCGAATTGTTCGTGTCGGTCAGGTGGACCGGAGTGAAGTTCACCGGTCCATCGTCGTTGAACACCAGGTTCTGGCCAATGTTCGCCGTGGCGGTCGCGCTGTCGCCGTCGGCGTCGGTCACCGTCTGGGTGAGCGTGACGAGGTTGCTGGCGGAAAGCGTCACGCCCTCGCTGGTGTCCGGGTCGGTGCCCGTCGGGTGCATCACCGCACGGCTCTGGTCGAGCGTGACCACTCCCGAGGAGTTGACGCTGACCGTGAACGCAAGCGCACCGCCGGTCGTCTCGACATGGCCTTCGACCACATTGCCGTTGAGCACGAGCACGATGTTCTTGCCGGTGAGGCTGTCCACCAGGCCGCTGTTGGCGCCGCTCGCGCTGATCCCGAGCTGGTAGGTGACCGAGTTCGAAGAGGCTGCTCCGTCGGCCCCGAAGTTGTGGCTGAACACGCCCGCGAAGCTCGTCGAAGCGTCGCCCGCGAGATTGGTCTCGTCGACCGTCAGGGTCGGCACAGTGCCGCCCGCGGTCACGCTCGGAGCATCGTCGTTGAACGTAATCGACAGCGTTCCCGCGGTGCTGGTCGAACCGTCGCTGTCGACCGCCTGGTAATGCAGCACCACCGCAGGCGCGCTGGTCTCGTTGCCGCCCGCCGTCTCCAGGATGTTGGTGTGCTGGGTCAGCACATAGGTACCGGTCGCGGTGTTGGTGACGTGGATGTCGAACAGCACGGTGCCCGGGCGCGATCCGCCGACCGTCGTCGCGGTCAGCGTGTTGGTCCCGGCGTTCCAGCTGTAGTTCACCGTCTCGAGCCCGACCGCGCCGGTCGTGCCGTTGAGGTTGGCGAAGGTGATC
>DASVXR010000167.1:0-5936 GCA_036392595.1 Sphingomicrobium sp. | reverse complement strand
CTTACCGCCGCGTCGGCGTGGCTCGTGCTGCTCCTGCTCAGCGGCGTCGCCGTGTCGATGGCAATCGGCGGTCGGCTGGCGTTCGAGACGTTCGGCTGGAAGTTCGTCACCGGCATCGAGTGGGACGTGGTCGGCGAGAAGTTCGGGGCGCTGGTGCCGATCTACGGCACGCTCGTGACCTCGGCCATCGCGCTGATCATCGCGGTGCCGGTGAGCATCGGAATCGCCTTGTTCCTCACCGACATCGCGCCGCGCTGGTCGCGCGGACCCATCGCCGTCGCAATCGAGCTCTTGGCGGCCGTGCCGAGCATCATCTACGGCATGTGGGGCCTGTTCATCTTCGCGCCGTTCATGGCGGGAAGCGTGGAGCCCTGGCTCACGGACCATCTCGGCAATTGGGCGATCATCGGACCTTTGTTCCAGGGGCCGCCGATCGGCATCGGCATGCTCACCGCCGGGATTGTCCTCGGGATCATGGTCATCCCCTTCATCTCCTCTGTGGCTCGCGACGTTTTCAGCGCCGTTCCGCCGGCGCTGCGTGAATCCGCCGTCGCGCTGGGCTCGACCCGCTGGGAGATATTGAGCCGGGTGACGCTCCCTTACACGCGCTCGGCAATCATCGGCGCGGTGTTCCTCGGGCTCGGCCGAGCGCTCGGCGAGACGATGGCGGTCACCTTCGTCCTCGGCAATGCGCACGAGCTCTCCGCCTCGCTGCTGATGCCGAGCAACTCGATCGCGGCGGCCATCGCCAACGAGTTCACCGAGGCCGATACGGAGCTCTACCGCTCCTCGCTCATCGCGCTCGGCTTCCTGCTGTTCGTTGTCACCTTCATCGTGCTGACGATCGCCAAGCTCCTGCTGCTGCGGATCAACCGGCAGCTCGGAAGGACCAGCTGAGATGGCGATCCCCGCCCGCCGCCGGGTCGCCGACGTGCTCGCCTTCGTCTTCGCGAGCTTCGCGACCCTGTTCGGCCTCTTCTGGCTCGCCTGGATCCTCTGGACCACGCTCGCCCAGGGCGCCGCTGCACTGACCCCGACCCTGTTCACGCAGATGACTCCGCCGCCCGGCGCCAGCGGAGGCCTCGTGAATGCCTTCTACGGAAGCGCGGTGATGATCCTCCTCGCGCTGTTCATCGGCGCTCCGCTGGGCGTCGCCGCCGGCACCTACCTCGCCGAGCACGGCCGCTACACCAGGCTCGCGGCGATCGTGAGCTTCGTCAACGACATCCTCTTGAGCGCCCCGTCGATCGTCATCGGCCTCTTCATCTATGAGCTGGTCGTCCGGACCCAGGGCCATTTCTCCGGCTTTGCCGGCGCGCTCGCACTGGCGATGATCCTGCTGCCGATCGTCGTTCGAACGACGGAGGAGGCGCTGCGCCTGGTTCCCGACCAGATGCGCGAGGCCGGCTTCGCGCTTGGGCTCCCGCGCTGGCGGGTGACCAGCCGGATCATCTACAAGGCGGCGCTCAGCGCCATCTTAACCGGCATTCTCCTCGGAGCCGCGAGGATCGCCGGCGAAACCGCCCCGCTCCTCTTCACCGCCCTCAACAACCAGTTCTGGAGCGCGAGCCTCAATGCTCCGCTCGCCAACGTGCCCGTCGTCATATTCCAATATGCGATGAGCCCCTATGACGAGTGGCACACGCTCGCCTGGGCGGGCGCGTTCGTTCTCACGATATTCGTGCTCGGGCTGAACCTGCTCGTCCGGTTCCTGGCGCGAAAGGGACTCCGCAAATGAACGAAGGCGCCGTGGAATTACGGATCGAGACCGCGCAGAGGGCTGTCGTGGACGCACCGGCCAAGATCGACCTTCGCAACGTCGATTTCTACTATGGCAACGCGCCTGCGCTGAGGAACGTCACCTTCGGCGTTCCGGCCAATTCCGTGACCGCGGTCATCGGGCCGTCCGGCTGCGGCAAGTCGACGCTGCTGAGGACGATCAACCGCATTTACGAGCTCTACCCGGAGCAGCGCGCCGAAGGCGAGATCATCATCGACGGAAACAATGTGCTCGACCGGCGCTATCCGCTCTCCGACCTTCGCCGCCTCGTCGGCATGGTGTTCCAGAAGCCTACGCCGTTCGCCTCGTCGATCCGAAGCAACGTCGCCTTCGGCCTTTCTTATTACGAGCGCCTGTCCAAATCCGAGATCGACGAGCGCATCGAGGATGCGCTTCGCCAGGCCGCGCTGTGGGACGAGGTCAAGGACAAGCTGAACCATAGCGCCCTGTCGCTTTCGGGTGGCCAGCAGCAGCGACTGTGCATCGCTCGAACCATCGCGGTGAAGCCCGAGATCGTGCTGCTCGACGAAGCGACCTCCGCGCTCGACCCCATCTCCACGGCGAAGATCGAGGAGCTGATCCAGGAGCTTCGCGAGCGCTACACGATCCTCATCGTCACGCATAACATGCAGCAGGCGGCGCGAGTGTCCCAGCGCACCGGCTTCTTCCACCTCGGCGAGCTGATCGAGTTCGGCCCGACCAGCGAGATTTTCACCAACCCGCGCGAGCAGCGCACCAGGGACTATATTACGGGCCGCTACGGCTGATCGGAGCGAATATGCAGCAAAGCCGCGAACATACGCTCAAAGCCTTCGACGAGGATCTCGACCGGCTTCGCGCGCTCATCAGCCAGATGGGCGGCCTTGCCGAGCATGCGATCGGCGAGGCGATGCGGTGCCTCATCCAGCGCGACGTCGACGGCGCCGAGCGCGTCGTCGCGGACGACAAGAAGCTCGACACGCTGGAGATCGAGACCGAGCGCCGCGCCGTTCAGCTGATCGCGCTTCGAGCGCCGATGGCGGGCGATCTTCGCGACGTCGTCGCCGCGCTCAAGATATCCGGCGTGGTCGAGCGCATCGGCGACTATGCGAAGAACATCGCCAAGCGAGTCCCGCTGCTCGAGAATGTCGGCAAGATCGAGCCAATCTCGCTTCTGCCGGAGATGGCGCGGATCGCGACCGGCATGGTCCACGACGTGCTCGACGCCTTCGTCGAGCGGGACGCTGCTGCCGCCGTTCGCGTGTGCGAGCGCGACGCGGCCGTCGACGACTTCTACGATTCCGTTTTCCGCACGCTGCTCACGCACATGATGGAAAACCCGCACAATATCGGCCAGGCCGCGCACCTGCTCTTCGTCGCCAAGAATCTCGAGCGTGTGGGCGATCATGCGACCAACATCGCCGAGATGGTCTATTATGCCGCGACCGGCGACCACATGGCCGAGCGGCCGGGCAAGTCACCGAGGTAGGGATGGCGACCAAGCGCCTGCTCCTGGTCGAAGACGACCGCAGCCTCGCCGACCTCGTCACCTTCCATTTCGAGCGCGCCGGCTATGACGTAACCCGCACCGGCGACGGCGAGGAGGCGCTCATCCTCGTCGACGAGGTAAAGCCGGACGTGGTCCTGCTCGACTGGATGGTCGAGGGCATCAGCGGGATCGAGGTCTGCCGCCGCCTCCGCCGCCGGGCGAGCACGGCCAACATGCCGATCATGATGTTGACCGCGCGGGGCGAGGAGGACGATCGCATCCGCGGCCTCGAAACCGGTGCGGACGATTACATCACCAAGCCGTTCAGCCCGCGCGAGCTCGTCGCCCGGGTGAGCGCCGTCCTCCGCCGGGTGCGTCCGGCGCTTGCGGGCGAGCAGCTCGCCTACGCCGACATCGAGATGGACGTCGCCGCGCATCGCGTTCGCCGCGGCGGCGATCCGGTCCCGCTCGGCCCGACCGAGTTCCGCCTGCTCAGGCATTTCCTCGAGCATCCCGGCCGCGTCTTCTCGCGCGAGCGGCTGCTCGACGCCGTCTGGTCGCACGATCCGGAGATCGACACTCGCACCGTCGACGTCCATGTCCGGCGCCTGCGCCAGGCGCTCAACGCCGGCGGGCAGCCCGACCTCATCCGCACCGTCCGCTCGGCCGGCTATTCGCTCGACACGGAGCTCTGACGTCCGGCAGAGTTGTGGATAGCGGCGGCCTCCTCTAAGCCGCAGCTTCCGAGCCGCGGGGGTCTTATGTTTGCTTGGTTCCAGCGCCTGTTGCCACAGACCGGCGATTTCTTCGGCATGTTCGAAGCGCATGCGGCGACGCTCGTCGCCGCGGCCGGCGCGATGACGAAGCTCGTCGATGGCGGCACTCCGGCGAAGCAGCATATCGACGAGGTCGATAGGCGCGAGCATGAAGCGGACGACATCATCCGCGACGTTTTGCGGTCGGTGCGGCGGACCTTCCTCACACCCTTCGACCGTGGGTCGATCACCTCGCTGATCGCTTCGATGGACGATGCCATCGACGAAATGCAGGCGACCGCCCGGGCCATCAACACCTACGACCTCAACCGCTTCACGCCCGAGATGAAGCAGATGGTCGCGATGATCGCCGAAGCGGCTGCGCTGACCGCCGAGGCGATGCCGCTGCTGAGGAACATCAGCCGCAACGGGAACCGGATCCACCAGATCACCGAAAAGGTCGTCGGCCTCGAGGGCGACGCAGACGACGTCCGCGAAGCCGGGCTCAAGAAGGCGTTTGAGGAGCAATCGGACCGGCCGATGGAGTTCATCGTGTCGCGCGAGATCTACAAGCATCTCGAGCGGGTGACCGACGCATTCGAGGACGTGGCGAACGAGATCGACGGCATCGTGATCGACCACGCCTGAGCGCATGCACCAACTCGCCCTTCCGCTGCTCATCGCACTGATCGTCGTCGCGCTCGGCTTCGACTTCCTGAACGGCCTCCACGACGCCGCCAATTCGATCGCGACCGTCGTCGGGACCCGGCTGATCAGCCCGGTGCTCGCGGTTGGCTTCGCCGCCTTCTTCAATTTCGCCGCTTATTTCCTCGCCCTTCGCTGGCCCGAGCTGCACAAGGTCGCCGACACGATCGGCAAGGGGCTCATCGACAAGGACCTGGTCACTCCCGCAGTCGTCTTCGGGGCGCTCGTCGGAGCGATGTTCTGGAACGTCGTGACCTGGATGAAGGGCATTCCCTCGTCGTCGAGCCACGCGCTCATCGGCGGGATCGTCGGCGCCGGCCTCGCCCATGCCGGCCTCGGCGCGATCCAGTGGAACGGCCTCAACAAGTCGCTGATCGCGATCGTCCTGTCGCCGACCCTCGGGCTCATCCTCACGATGTTCATCATGCTGGTGACGAGCTGGCTTGGCGTCCGGGCAAGCGCCAGCGGAGCCGAGCGCACGTTTCGCAGCCTCCACCTGGTATCCGCCGGAGCTTATTCGCTCGGCCACGGCCTCAACGACGCCCAGAAGACCATGGGCGTCATCACGGTGCTGCTCTATTCGACCGGTTACCTGCACGGGAAGTTCGCCGTCCCCAACTGGGTGGCGCTGAGCTGCTATATCGCCATGGGCATCGGCACGCTGACCGGCGGGTGGCGGATCATCGAGACGATGGGCACGCGAATCACGAAGCTTTCGCAGCACCAGGGGTTCAGCGCATCGGCCGGCGGATCGATCATGCTCTTTGCCGCTTCCTATCTCGGCATCCCGGTCTCGACGACGCACACGATCACCGGCTGCGTGATCGGCGCCGGAGCGGCGAGGCGCGCGTCGGCCGTGCGCTGGGGAATTGCCGGCAATGTGGCGATCGCCTGGCTCATCACGATTCCCGCTTCGGCCGTGGTCGCGGCGATCTTCTACTGGCTGGCGAGCGGGCAATTCCTGCGGGCGCTGATCGCCGTCGCCATCATCGCCTTCTTCGGCTTCTCCGCCGCCGCGTGGCGGGTCCAATCCTAGGCTGCGCTTGAATCGAAACGGCCCGCCGTCGCCGGCGGGCCGCCCGATCTTGCTGCTCTATGCGATCAGCGGATGTTCGTGCTGACGTATCCCTGGATCTTCTTCACGAGCGGGCTCGGCAGCGGAACATAATCGAGGCTCAGCGCCTGCGGCTGGCCCTTCGCCAGCGCCCAGTTGAAGAACTTTTTGGCC
>DASVXR010000166.1:0-10268 GCA_036392595.1 Sphingomicrobium sp. | reverse complement strand
GAGCTGCTCGACAAGAAGCATCTCGACCATGTCCGGAGCAGCTTTCGGGTCATAGGTCAGGTCCCCGTCCGCCATCACGTAAACGTCGGCATCCACGTCGGCGAACATCCGGCGCACGACATGGCCCTTGCCCTGCTGCCGTTCGCTCCGAACGACCGCTCCAGCCTCGGCGGCGATCTCCCGCGTCCCGTCGCGGCTGTTGTTGTCGTAGACATAGACGATCGCCGACGGGAGCGCCTCGCGGAAGCCGCGCACGGTCGCCCCGATCGCCGCTTCCTCATTGTAGCAGGGAAGGAGCACGGCGATGCGCGGTGACTGCAGGCTGTCCAAACGTTCCCCCACGGCTGACGTCACGAGGCTATAGAGGCGAAACCGCGACGACCGCTAGTCCAGCCGAGCGGAGGTAACGTGCAGCAGCCGGAAGTCGCCCGACGCGCCGCTGATGCTCCAGCGCTCGCCCGGCGGAATCACGAAGGCGTCCGCTGGACCCAGCTCGAAGCCATCAGCGAACTTCAGCCGAGCCGATCCGGCGAGCACGAAGCCGAAGACCAGCTCTCCCTCGTGCGGGGGGAATTCGGCCGAACCGCGAACGGTGCGAACATCCGCAAGTCCGCCGCTCGCCTCGCTAACGCCTGTCTCTTGTGCCTCACCTCCGTCGAATGGGGTCCAGCGCGTGTCGGCGGCGATATGGCGAAGGAAGCGCTGGCTTCCGAACTCACGCTGCGGGCCCAGAGCATTCGGCAGCTCCAGCTCATGGTCGGCGCATGTCTCATGGAGCGCGGGGCAGCTGATCTCGACCACTTCGAGCCCGGGCGAGCTCTCCAGCACGCGGTGCCGGATTTCGGGCGGCTGCAGCACCAGGTCACCCGGCTGCATGACGAACGGCTCGCCCTGGTCCTCGTAGACCACGCGGACCCATCCGCTGCGGACATAGATCAGCTGGAAGACGAGCCGGTGGAAATGCACCCAGTCCGCGACCGGCCCGCCGTCCGTAATCGTGATATGCGAGGCGATGTAGCGGCCGCCGAGACGCCCCGGAATCAGGTCGCGATAGAGCATTCCCGCCCTGCCCTGCCCGGCGGAATTGCCCGCGCGTGTGATCACGAATTCGGGAAGGAAAGGCGGAAGATCGGCCGCGGGACCGGAGGCGTCCGGTCGAGTGCTCAGGCGGATCGCCTCCCCGGCGCGCGTCATGACCGCGGTCTGCGGATCGTCGGCCGGATAGATGGACTCGAGCCGGAACCCCTCGCCGCGCCATTGGTCGAGCGCGGCGTTCAGGTCCTGGCAGACGATCTCCCTCAACCTTTCTTTGGAGCCTTCTTCGCGGGCGCCTTCTTGGCAGCGGGCTTTGCCTCCGCGGCCTTCGCTCCAGCCGCCTCCTTCAGCGGCTTGGCCGGAGCTGGTTTCCCCGACTTCTTGGCGACCGGCCCCTTGGCCGGCTCCTCAGGCTCGGGCTTGCTCTCGGCTTTCGCGGCTGCCTTCTTGCCCTTCTTGGGCTTCTCGGCATGCGCGTGATCGTGGCCGCATCCCGGACCATGGACATGGCCTTCCTCGCTCTCGAGGTCCGCTTCGAGCTCCTCGCGCGTCGCCTTGCGGTCGGTGATCTCGGCCTTGTCGAAAAGCACGTCGACGACCTTGTCCTCATAGAGCGGAGCACGCAGCTGGGCGGCCGCCATCGGCTCCTGCTGGACGTAGCGGATGAAGGTCTCGCGGTCCTTGCCCTGGTACTGCGAGGCGGCCTGGATGATCAGGCGATTCATCTCCTGCTCGCTGACCTGGACGTTGTTCGCGGCGCCGATCTCGGACAGCAGCAGCCCCAGGCGCACCCGGCGCTCGGCAATCCGGCGATATTCCGGCGCGTCGCTCTCGATCTCCTTGAGCGCCGCCTGCGGATCGGCCTCGTGGCTCGCCTCGTGCCGAAGCTGGTTGAGGATGTTCTGATACTCGGCCTCGACCATCGAATCCGGGACGGGGAAGTCGTGCCGCTCTGCCAGCTGGTCTAGCAGCTGCCGTTTCATGTGCGTGCGGGTGAGGCCGTTCAGCTCCTGCGCCTGCTGGTCGCGAAGCACCTGCTTGAGCTGGTCGAGCCCCTGCATCCCGAGCGACTTGGCGAAGTCGTCGTCGATCTTGTTCTCGCCCGCCGTCTTCACCGCCTTGACGGTCACTGCGAAGCTCGCCGGCTTGCCCTTGAGATTCTCGACCGGATAATCGGCCGGGAAGGTCACCTTCACCTCGCGGCTGTCGCCGACCTTCGTTCCGACCAGCTGCTCCTCGAAGCCCGGGATCAGGCCGCCCGAGCCGAGCTCGACCGGCATGTCCTGGCCCGAGCCGCCCTCGAACTCCTTGCCGTCGACCTTGCCGACGAAATCGATAACGACCTGGTCGCCATTCTCCGCTGCGCGGTTCTTTGGCGCGTCGGTCCACTTCTTCGTCGAACTCGCGAGTTGCTTCAGCTGCTCGTCCACGGCTTTCTCGTCGGGATCGACGGTCAGTCGCTCCAGCTTCAGATTGTCGATGTTCGGCGCAGGAACATCGGGAAGCGCCTCGACCCTGACCGTTAGCTCCGCGTCCTTGCCGGGCTCGTATTTCTGGTCGAGCTGGACCTCCGGCTGGACCGCCGGCCGCACCTTCTGCTCCTCGAGCAGCTGCTGGATGCCGTCCTGGACCGCGCTGTTGAGCGCGTCCTGGTGCAGCGCTTCGCCGTGCATCTTGCGAATGAGGTTCGCGGGCACCTTGCCGGGACGGAAGCCGGGCATGCGCACCTGCGGAGCGATGCGCTTCACTTCCTGGTCGAGCCGGGCCTCGATGTCCTCGGCCGGGATGGTCAGCATGAAGGCGCGCTTCAGGCCCTCTTTCTCGGTCTCAACGGTCTTGATGGTCACGTTTCTACAGTCCCGATCAATAATTCTGTGTGGGCCGCCAGTCCTCGGGACTGGCGATTTCCGTGCTCGCCTGTCCCCCGGACAGGCTGTGCGCGGAAATGGTGCGCGCGGAGGGACTTGAACCCCCACATCTTTCGATACTGGAACCTAAATCCAGCGCGTCTACCAGTTCCGCCACGCGCGCGGCCGCGGAAGGCGGGCCTATAGCAAGGATGAGCGAGCGGGCAACCCGGCCTCTTCGGGCGCGTTCGGACGGGAGGAGAGCCGCAATGCAACATGTTCCGCCGCCGAACGAGCCGCCGACCACGCCCGATCCGCCGCTGCCTGGCCCGTCGCATCCGGGTCAGCCGGGTCCCGTTCCACCGGAGACGCCGCCAACTCGGCCCGATGTCGATGTACCTGCTCCCTCGACTCCCACGCCTGGAACTCAGCCGCCGCCGTCGACTCCGATCTCGCCTGTCGGTTAGGCGCGATACCGGGCGGAGGCGACCAGCGCCTCGAAATCGGGCAGGGTCGCGTCGAAATAGTGCGACCGCGCGGCGTCGAGCAGGATCATGTAGAGCCTGCCGTTGATCACGGCGCCGACGGCCCGGCCCTTCCGCCACACCTCGTCATTGTCGAGATGCTCATAGTCGAGCTGGAAGCCGTTCGTTCCGAGGAACGGCCGCGGAGTCAGCGACAGCGTCCGGAAATCGACTGCCCCGCCCCTCACCCGGAATAGGCTCTCCAGCATCGTCGCGATTTCGGGCGGAGTCATGTTCGACCGGAAGCGCGGAACCTGCTGGTTCGCGCTCCACCGCTGGCGGATCAGCGCGCGATTGTCCTTGAGCCCGCTGACGAAGCTGACCTCGTCGAGGATCGGTCCGTTGAGAGTCCAGTCGTCGACCTCGTGGATGTCGCCGAAGATGATGTGCCGGTGCCGGTTCCATGGCCGCGGCGGCACCACGGACATGCTCCCGTCTCCGACCTCGATGCGATGGACTCCGACGGCGGTATAGTCGCTGATGCCATATTCGCCGCCGAGCCCCTGGCCGCAGGCCGACAGTGCAAGTGCGCTCGCGATCAGGGCGGACTTTGTGACGAACTTCATGTGTTACTCCTCAGCCCACCATCTGTCGCACCCAGGCCGCGTCGGGCGCGTCGGGCTTCATCGTGAGGTAGCGGGCGAACGCCGCCTTCGCCTCGGCCTGGCGGCCGTTCTTCAGCAGCTCGATCCCGTGCCACCGGAACGCATCGGCCGGAGCATCGGGATAAGCGACCGCCGCCGCATAGCTTTGCGCCGCTCGAGCTTCGTCGCCGGGCCGGTTGCGGAGCCGCCAGATCTCGCCCTCGTAGAAGCGGAGCAGTCCGTTCCACCCGTCCTGCGCCAGCGTCTGGATCAGGTACAGGCTCGCGCCCGGATCGTTGAGCTTGACCTGATCGTCGAGGAGCATCTGCCGCATCGGCCCGATGGTCTCGAGATAGCGCGCTCGGCGATTGTCATAGACTCGGCCGGGAACGGTCACCTCCTGCGCCGAGATGCGCAGGTCCGCCATGCGCGATTCCTCGGTCGGGTGAGTGTCGAACAGCGATCCGCTCCGCTTGTGCTTGTTGCGATAGCGCGCGCTCAATTTTTCTTCGCCGATCAGCTGCTCCCAGACCGTCGGCATTTCCATCGGCGGATAGCCCTGCGCGGCGATCAGCTTGATGCCCATCGCGTCCGCTTCCGCCTCCATCTCGCGACTGTAGGCGAAGAGCGAGAGGATCGTTCCGAGCTGCGCAAGCTGGACGTAGTCGCCGAGATAGACGCCCGCCCCGGCGCCGCCGAGGCCCGCGAGCATCGCCCCGACGCTGAAGATGTCCGTCTTGCGCTTCATGTCGCGCCAGGCGCGGATCTGGTGACGGCGAAGGAAGTGGCCCGATTCGTGCGCGATCACTCCGGCGAGCTGTGCCTCGTTGCGCATCCGCAGGAGGAGTCCGGAGAAGACCACCGCGAAGCCGGTCGGGAACATCATCGCGTTGAAATCGGGAATTCGCGCAAGATAAATGCGGAAGTCCTTCGCCGCGGGCCCGCCTACCGTTCCGATCAAATCCCTGAGATAGTCGGTGACCGTGGGGTCCTGGATGAGCAGGTTCGAGCCGGAAATCTCCTCCTCCGCGCGCTCCATCTCCTTCCACAGGCCCAACTCGTCCTTCTCGGTCGGGTGGTAGCCGGGCCCAACCAGCGGAACCATGTCCTGAGGCCGAATTCGGGCCTGGGCGACTCCAGTATGAAGCGCGGCTGCCGCGACGCCCCCGCCGATGAGCAGCGAACGCCGGCTAAGCTCGAGACAGTGCCTGCACATCAGCGTCCCTCCCTCTGCCGCTCGCGGCGAACCGCCTGGCCGGGCTTCATCCGGCCGAGCAGCCGGTCAACCATCTGAGCCGCGCCGGCGGGCGTCCTCAGCTCGCCGAACTTGATTCCGGGGACCTGGCTCGAGGCGAGCACGACGTTGAACCAGACGACCTCGCCGGTCTTGAGATCGACCAGCGATGCATAGTCGAGCTGGGTCGCTCCCCCGATGTTGGGAGCGCAGAAGCCGATGAAGCATCCCGCCGCGCCCAGCACTCCAAGCACGACGCGGCCGGTCGAAGCGACCTGGTCCTCGGCATGGAGGAACAGCGCATAATCATAGCCGGTCTTCTGCCCCAGCCGGACTGCGTCCTGGCCGAGAGTCCAGTCGAGGCCCTTGCCGCGCTTCGTGGGCAGGTAATCGCCGAGGTATTTGTGCTCGACGATCGACTGGTCGACCGCGAAGTTCAGGCGCTCGATCTCGGCAAGCTCGTCGGCGCTGACGCCGGGAATCTCATTGCGATGCTCGACTACCAGCGTCTGCCCGCCGCGCGTGGCCTGCTGCGCCCGGAGCGCATTGACGATGCTGGTTCGCGCCTGCTCGATCCAGTCGGCACGCGGCTCGACCAGGCCGCCCGTCGTCAGCTGCCCGACGGTGACGTCCGGCCGGAGCACGAGCAATTTGTAATTGCCCTGCGGCGGCGTGAACTGAACGTCCGCATATTGCTTGGTCTGAACGCAGGCACTCAGCGACACGACCGCCGCGAGCGCGAGGGCTGCACCCCACTTCCGCATAGGAAAACACCTCCACGAGGACGCGCTTCCCGCGCCCTACCCCAGTTCAACCTCTGCCTCTTCTTGCCTGAACAGCAGATTAAAGAAAACTGTTGTTTTTATAAGTGCTTAGCGTTGTCCCCGCTCCGCCCGAGAAGTCGTTCCCGACGAGCATTGAGCGACCTGGGCGAGGCAATGGCCGTCGACCGATCCGGGAGACACTCCGAGCCCGATCATCGCGGCGAGCGTGGGCATGATGTCGGTCGTGTCCGCCGCCGTCTCGACGTTGGAGCCGGCCTGCCGCGGTCGCCAGAAGAGGATCGGCACTCGCCGATCGTAGTCCCACATGCTGCCGTGAGTCGCGATGAAGGGGCCGCTCGTGTCGAAGATCGGAGTGATGTCGGGCTTGAGGACGACCAGGAAGTCGCCCGAACGAGGAGCGTAGAAGCTGGCGCGCGCCCGCTGGATCGGAGTCCAGCGCTCCGGCAAGCCGGTCGGCATCGGCGTTGCCGCGAGCTGCTTCGCAGTGAACACTGCCTCGACCTGCGGCTGCGCGCTATAGGCGGCGACGGCCGCGGCGAGCAGCCGCTCGCGGTCCTTCGGCGGCAGCTTCCGGTCGACATACATGTCCCCGAAGTTCCAGCTGCCGATCAGGCCCGGACCCGGCAGGCCCAGCTGCTGGGCCAGCTTCGCGCCCATCGTCTTGCTGTTGATGTCAGGCACGGTCCGAGCCGCGTCGGCCACTCCCGCAAGCCGCAGCCGCTCGGGCGTGTCGAGCCCGCCATGGTCGGCCGTCAGGGCCACGGCATAGTCGATGCCCCTGCTGTCGAGCAGCTCGAGGAAGTCGCCGATCTCGCGATCGAGCTCGAGCATCTGCAGGCACATCTCCTCGCCCTCGGTCCCGTAGGCGTGGCCGACATAATCCGTGGCCGAGAGGCTGATCGCCAGCAGGTCGGGCTCGGAGCGCCGGCCGAGCTGCATCTCGTCCAGCAGCGCTGCGGCGAGCGCGAGCGTATCGCCATCGAGCTCGGGCGAGGTCTTGAGCGCGATCGAGTCGCCGGCCGCTCGCGCGAACCGGCCTTCGCCAACGGTCTTGCTGCTGTTCTCGACCGGGATCGGCCGCGCCTTCGCCTGGCAGAAGGGCGGCGGCTCGAGCGGCGGCCGCGGCTGGGCGAGCGCCGCGGCGATCGCAGCATTCACCTTCCCTACCGCCCGTGGGGCAGGAGCATCGGCAAGGTCGGTGCCGAATTTCGACCCGGTCCAGTACCAGCGCTGGTCAGCCCGGTGACCGGTCATCATGACGGCTGCCCGGTCCTTGCCCGAGACGGCGACGTTCCGGCTGCCCGGCCAGCGCGCCTTCATCAGCTCGCCGAGCGTCGGGACCAGCAAATGCTTGGGCGAGACCTTGTAGGCGATCGAAGTCGTGCCCGGCACGCTCTCGTCCTCGGCGCAATAAATCGTGGTGTCCGCGCGCTGGACCGACTGGTCGACCCAGGTGTTGCCGATGATCCCCGTCCGCGCCGGATGATCGCCGGTGAGGATGGTCGAATGTCCCGGGCAGGTCTCCGTCGCCGCATGGCTCTGATAGCCATTGTGGAACACCGTTCCGCTCGCCAGCCGCGCAAGGCCGTTCCTGAACTGCGGGCGATATTCGTCGAACAGGTTCGCTGAGAACTGGTCGACCGAGATGACGACGAGCAGCCGCGGAGCGCCGGCGGCAGGAGGTGCGGCGGGCGGCTGGGCTTGCGACCGGCACGCGCAGAGCACCGCAGCCGCCGCGAGTATGAATTTACGCATCAGCCGAGCTTAGCGCGCAGCCGCTCGTTGACAATCTGTGGGTTCGCCTTGCCCTGCATCGCCTTCATCGTCTGCCCGACGAAGAAGCCGAACAGCTGCTGCTTTCCGGACTTGTACTCGGCGACCTTGTCGGCGTTGGCGGCGAGGACCTTGTCGATCTCCGCGTCGATCGCGCCGGTGTCGCTCGTCTGCTTGAGGCCGCGCTTCTCCACGATCTCGCCTGCGCCCTCCCCGCTCTCGAGCATGATCTCGAAGACCTGCTTGGCGATGGTGCCGGAGATCGTGCCGTCCGCAACCAGTCCGAGCAGTTCCGCAGCCCGCGTCGGCGACACCGGGCTCTCCTCGATCGTCTCGCCGCGGCGGTTCAGCGCTCCGAACAGCTCGGCGACGACCCAGTTCGCCGCCTGCTTCGGCTCCGCGCCCGCGTCGAGCAGCGCATCAAACCAGCGCGCAGTCTCGACCTCAGCGGTCAAAACGCTGGCGTTGTAAGGGGTTATGCCGAGACCTTCGTACCGCTTCCGCTTGGCGTCGGGCAGCTCAGGAAGGCTGGCCTCGCATTCTTCAATGAAGGCCTCGTCCAGCTCGAGCGGAAGCAGATCCGGCTCGGGGAAGTAGCGGTAATCGTGCGCGTCTTCCTTCGACCGAAGCGATCGAGTCACGCCTTTGTCGGGATCGAACAGCCGAGTCTCCTGCGCGACCGATCCGCCGCTTTCCAGCAGCTCGACCTGCCGCTTCGCCTCATGCTCGACGACCGCCATGACGAAGCGCACGCTGTTGACGTTCTTCGTCTCGGTCCGGGTGCCCAGCTCGCCGCCGGGCTTGCGAACGCTGACGTTCACGTCGGCGCGCATCGAGCCTTCTTCCATGTTCCCGTCGCACGAGCCGACATAGCGCAGGATCGCCCTCAGCTTCCTCAGATAAGCCCCTGCTTCGGCAGGAGAACGCATGTCCGGCCGCGACACGATCTCCATCAGCGCGACGCCGCAGCGGTTGAGGTCCACGTAGCTCATCGTCGGATGCTGGTCGTGCATCAGCTTGCCCGCGTCCTGCTCGACGTGGATGCGCTCGATTCCGACCCGCTTGGCCGTGCTCTCGTCCTTCTCGTCGATCAGGATCTCGACCTCGCCCTCGCCGACGAGCGGGTGATAGAGCTGGCTGATCTGATAGCCCTGCGGCAGGTCCGCGTAGAAATAATTCTTCCGGTCGAAGCGGCTCCAGCGGTTGATCACGGCCTCCAGCGCGAGGCCAGTGCGCACCGCCTGCCGGATGCACTGCTTGTTCGGCACCGGGAGCATCCCCGGCATCGCCGCGTCGACCAGGCTCACCTGCGTGTTCGGCTCCGCCCCGAACGCCGTCGCGGCGCCGGAGAAGAGCTTGGCTTTGCTTGCAGTGATCTGGGCGTGGACCTCGAGGCCCACCACGACCTCCCACTCGCCGGTTTCGCCCTTGATTCGGAAAGGTGCGCTGACGTCAGCCATCTCTACCACCATTTCTCCGGGCGTGCCGTGAAGCCCGCGCGTTCCTCGATCGCGAGGCCGGCGTTCAGCACCATCTGCTCATCGAGCTCGTTGCCGATGAGGTGCAGCCCGAGCGGAAGGCCCTGCTCGTCGAGGCCGCCCGGAACGCTCATCGCCGGCAAGCCCGCCAGGCTCGCCGGCACCGCGAAGACATCGTTGAGGTACATCGCGAGCGGGTCGGTGGTCTCGCCAATCCCGAAGGCTGCAGACGGCGCCGTTGGGGTCAAGATCACGTCGCACTGCTCGAACGCCTGACGGAAATCCTGCTTGATCAGCGCCCGCACCTTCTGCGCCTTGGTGAAATAAGCGTCGTAGAAGCCGGCCGAGAGCACGTAGGTGCCGATCATGATCCGGCGCTTGACCTCGTCGCCGAAGCCCTCCGCCCGCGTCGCCGAGTACATGCCGTTGAGGCCCTCGCCTTCGACGCGCAGCCCGTAGCGAACGCCGTCATAGCGGGCGAGGTTGGACGACGCCTCGGCTGGAGCGATGATGTAATAGGTGGGAAGCGCATATTTGGTGTGCGGCAGGCTGATCTCGACCGGAGTCGCGCCGGCATCCTTCAGCCATTCGATGCCTTGATCCCACAAGGCGTTGATCTCGGCAGGCACGCCGTCGATGCGATATTCCTTCGGAATTCCGACGCGCTTGCCTCTGAGATCGCTAGTCAAACCGCCAACCCAATCGGGCACGGGCAAGTCGAGCGAGGTCGAATCCCTCGGGTCGAAGCCCGCCATCGCCTGAAGCAGGATAGCGCAATCGCGGACGGTCTTCGCCATCGGCCCGGCCTGGTCGAGCGAGCTGGCGAAGGCCACGATCCCCCAGCGCGAACAGCGGCCGTAGGTCGGCTTGATCCCGCAAATGCCGGCGAAGGCAGCGGGCTGGCGGATTGAGCCGCCGGTGTCGGTGCCCGTGGCCCCCGGAGCGATCAGCGCCGCGACCGCCGCGGCAGAGCCGCCGGAAGACCCGCCCGGGGTCAGGCCGACATTA
>DASVXR010000165.1:0-5215 GCA_036392595.1 Sphingomicrobium sp. | reverse complement strand
ATTTAAGTCGCGTGAGGCAACGCGCGGCAGTGCGAGCACTTTACGAGAGGGCGGGGAATCGGATGTTCTGGAATCGTTGGTTCAAATGGATGTCGCACGACATGGCGATCGACCTTGGGACCGCCAATACGCTTGTTTACGTCCGCGGCCGCGGAATCGTTCTCAATGAGCCGTCGGTGGTCGCAATCGAGACGATCAACGGGGTCAAGAAGGTCAAGGCGGTCGGCGACGACGCCAAGCTGATGATGGGCAAGACGCCCGATCAGATCGAGGCCATCCGACCCCTGCGCGACGGCGTCATTGCGGACATCGACGTCGCCGAGCAGATGATCAAGCACTTCATCCACAAGGTGCATGGCGGCAAGATGCGCGCCTGGCGCTTCCCCGAGATCGTGATCTGCGTGCCGAGCGGATCGACTTCGGTCGAGCGCCGCGCGATTCGCGACGCGGCGTCGAACGCCGGCGCTTCGGCGGTCTACCTGATCGAGGAGCCGATGGCCGCTGCGATCGGAGCCGACATGCCGGTCACCCAGCCGATCGGCTCGATGGTGGTCGACATCGGCGGTGGGACCACCGAGGTCGCAGTGCTCTCCCTTCGCGGGCTCGCCTACACCACGTCGGTTCGCGTCGGCGGCGACAAGATGGACGAGGCGATCAGCTCCTACGTCCGTCGCAACCATAACCTGCTGATCGGCGAAGCCACCGCGGAGCGGATCAAGAAGGAGGTCGGAATCGCCAAGCCGCCGCTCGACGGCATCGGCAAGACCGTCCACATCAAGGGCCGCGACCTGGTGAACGGCGTTCCGAAGGAGATTTCGATCAATCAGGGCCAGATCGCCGAGGCCCTGTCCGAGCCCGTCGGGACGATCGTCGAGGGCGTGCGAATCGCGCTCGAGAACACCGCTCCGGAGCTCGCCGCGGACATTTGCGACCAGGGCATCGTTCTCACCGGCGGCGGAGCCTTGCTCCAGGGCCTCGACGAAGTGCTGCGTGACGAGACGGGTCTTCCGGTCACTGTGGCGGACGATCCGCTGACCTGCGTCGCGCTCGGCACTGGCCGAGCGCTCGAGGAAGAGCAGTTCCGCGGCGTCCTGCAGACGGCCTGAGGAGGCCATGAGCGGTGGCGACCGCGCGTCCCGGCTGGTCGCGTAGAGCTCAATACGGGCTGTTCTTCAGCGCCCTCGCGGTCGTCGCGGGGATCATCATCGGGCTGATCCTCCTCGCGATCTCGCTCGTCGCGCCGAAGACGTTCGCCGAGCTCCGCGGAGCCGCGCTCGACGTGACCGGCCCGGTCGCCTCGGCGCTTCACGAAGTCACCGCGACCACGGAAGGCGTCTTCACCGGCGCCGGCAATTATTGGGACGCCGCCAGCCAGAATGCGGAGCTGAAGCACCAGAACAAGGCGATGCTGCAGCGCATGGTCGAAGCCAAGGCGATTGCGCTGGAGAACGCTCAGCTCAAGGCCACGCTGCAGCTGCGCGAGCACGAGCGGGCGACGATCGCCGCCGGCCGAATCGTCGGTTCCTCCTTTAACAGCCCTCGCCGCTTCGCCATCCTCTCGGTCGGGAAGAGCGATGGAGTTCGGGTGGGAATGCCGGTGCGGTCGCCAGACGGGCTCGTCGGCAGGATCATCGACGCGGGCCAGCTCGCCTCCCGGGTCCTGCTGGTCTCCGACCGTCAGAATATCGTTCCGTCCCGATTGCTGCGCGGCGGCATCCCGGTGATTGCGCAGGGTCGCGGCGACGGCTTTGTCGACGTCCGCCCCCTCGAGGTCGGACGTAACCCCTTCAAGCGTGGCGACATCATCGTCACCTCCGGCACCGGCGGACTCTATCCCCCGCTCGTCCCGGTCGCGCGAGTGGTCAAGCTGAACGACGACGGAGCGGTCGCCATCCCGCTGGCCGATCCGGCGAACACCAGCTTCGCGATCGTGGAACCCCCGTACGAACCCGCCGCTGAGGAATCGGAGGCGGTCCCCGCTCCGGCCGGCGTCCCGGAGCCCTGATGGTTCGAGCGGCACTCTCAACCAAACGGCGGGTGGGCCAGGGCCCCCGCCCTCTCGCGCAATTCGTGCCTGCGGCGACGGTCGTCGCCTCTTCGCTCCTTGCCGCCCTTCCGATCATCTCGATGAGCGGATGGTATCCGGATTTCGGCTATCTTGCCCTGCTCAGCTGGCGGCTCCTCCGGTCCGATCCCTGGCCGCCCTGGTGGGCTGCCCCACTGGGCCTCGTCAACGACCTGTTCACCGGAAATCCCGTAGGCTTTTCAGTGGCTTTGTGGAGCGCGACAATGTTCGCGCTCGATCTTGTCGACCGCCGCACTTTGTGGCGCGACTATTGGATCGAATGGGGGTTGGCCGCGGTGCTGATTGCGATCGATGAATGGCTGCAGTGGCGCCTTGCCCAAGCCGTGGGCGCCGGCATTCCGTTCACGAAGGTGCTTCCGCCGCTCGTCATCTCGATCTGCGTTTTCCCGCTGAGCGCCTGGATGGCGTCGAGGATCGACGCCTGGAGGCTCGGGCGATGAAGCACGTGCGCATCACCGCTGCGCATCAGACCATCACCTTCTCGCGCCGGATGATGCTGCTCGGCGGAGCGCAGGCGGCGGTGGGGGGCCTGTTGATCGGCCGAATGGGCTATCTCGCCATCGCGCAGAACGAGAAATACCAGCTCCTGTCCGAGAGCAACCGGGTGCAGCTGATCCCCGTTCCTCCGCGCCGCGGCTGGATCATCGACCGCAACGGCAAGCCCATCGCCATCAACAAGGCGAGCTTCCGCGTCGACATCATCCCCCAGCAAATGGTCAAGGGGCAGGACATCGTCGCGCCCGTCGCCGACATCCTGAAGCTGCCGCCCGACGAGGTCGACCGGATCCGCAAGGACCTCGCGACATCGCACGGCTTCCAGCCCGTCTCCGTCGCCGACAACGTGCCTTACGAGGAATATGCGGCAATCACGGTGCGCCTGCCCGAGCTTCCGGGGATTGCGGCATCGCAGGGTTTCACCCGCTTCTATCCCGCCGGATCGGCCGTCGGGCAGCTGGTGGGCTATGTCGGGCCCGCCAACCAGAAGGAATATGAGGCCGAGAACAAGAACCCGCTGCTGCTCGTCCCGGGCGTGAAGATCGGCAAGGAAGGCCTGGAAAAGAGCCTCGAGTCTACCCTTCGCGGGGAGCCGGGCGGGCAGAGGGTCGAGGTCACGGCGCGGGGCAAGCTGGTCAAGGAGCTCGAACCGAAGCCCGACCGCAGCGGAAATACGGTCCAGCTGACGATCGACGCCGACCTCCACGAATATGCAGCGCGCCGGATCGGCGACCAGTCGGCCGCCGTCGTCGTCATCGACGTCACCAACGGCGACATTCTCGCAATGCCGTCCATGCCCTCGTTCGACCCAAACAATTTTTCGGACGGAATCAGTCAGAACGAGTGGAAGATGCTCAGCCAGGACGACCATCTGCCGCTCGTCGACAAGGCGCTGGAGAGCCTCTACCCGTCAGGCTCGACGATCAAGCCGTCGATGGCCATGGCGCTGCTGAATGCCGGGATTGACCGGAAGCAAATCGTCAATTGCACCGGCGCGTTTCAACTCGGGAATCACACTTTCCACTGCGACAAGCGGCACGGTCCGGTCGATATGGACGCCGCCGTCGTCCATAGCTGCGATGTTTATTTCTACAGCATGTGCCTCCGCGTCGGGGCGGAAAAGCTCTCGCCGATGGTCCGCTCGATGGGATTCGGAGAGAAATTCGACCTGCCCTTCGACAACCAGCGCTACGGCACCATTCCCGATCCCGACTGGATGATGCGCAAGTATCACCGAAAGTGGCAGGGATACGACACGGTCAACATGTCGATCGGCCAGGGAATGGTGCTGATCAATCCGCTCCAGCTGGCAGTGATGGCCAGCCGCCTCGCCACGGGCATGCGCGTGGTGCCGCGCCTGTTCAAGAACAAGCCGGTCGTGCCGCAGACCCATCTCGCGGTGGACCAGGACCATCTGGACTTCATCCGCAAGGCAATGTGGGGCGTGGTCGATCACGGGACGGCCGCCGCCGCCAAGCTCCCACTCGAGGGCATCCAGATGGCGGGAAAGACCGGCACCGCGCAGACTCACAACCTCAGCGCGAGCGAGCGCGGCGATTATACGAGCGCGACCTGGAAGCTGCGCGACCACTCGCTCTTCATGGGCTTCGCGCCCTTCGATAACCCGCGCTACGCGGCCGCGACGATCGTGGAGCATGGCGGCTTCGGTGCCGCGGTTGCGGCACCGCTGATCCGCGACACGATCACCTTCCTCTATGACAAGCAGAAAGCGCTCCAGGCGCTGAACACGTTCGAGCAGAGCATCGGCGGCACGCTTGAGGAGCGGGTCGCACGCAAGACCGCGGCCTGGCGATCGGCGAACGGCCTGCCGCCGCTGCCGGCGAAGCAGGCATGATCACCTCGGCCATCATTCCGCGGCCGCTTGCGCGGCTTCCTTGGCGGCTGATCTTCCTCGTCACGGGGATCGCCGGTTTCGGCCTCATCGTGCTTTATTCGGCCGCGGGCGGCCACATCCAGCCCTGGGCGCTCAAGCAGGCAATCGTCTTCATCGGCTTTCTCGGAATCGCAGTCGGCATGTCGTGGATGAGCGAATCGACGATCAAGGCGATCGCCTTTCCGCTCTACGCGGTCACGCTCGTGATGCTGATCGGCGTGGAGGCGCTCGGGTTCGTCAGCAAGGGCGCGCAGCGCTGGCTCGATCTCGGGCCGATCCGTCTCCAGCCGTCGGAGTTCATGAAGCCCGCAATCGTTCTCACGCTCGCCCGTTTCTACGAGCTCGTTCCGATCGGCGAGATCCGCAGGCCGCGCGCGATCTGGCCCGCGCTCCTGCTCCTCGGAGTCCCCGCCTTCCTGATCCTGGTGCAGCCGGACCTCGGCACCTGCATCATGGTCCTGCTCTGCGGGGTCACGGTGATGTTCCTCGCCGGCCTTCCGCTGTGGATCTTCCTCGCTCCGGCCGCGGCAATCGGAGTGGCCGCGCCGATCGTCTACAGCATGATGCACGGCTATCAGCGCAAGCGCATCGACGTCTTCCTCAACCCGGAAAGCGATCCCCTGGGAGCCGGCTATCACATTGCGCAGTCGAAAATCGCGATCGGGTCCGGCGGCATCTGGGGCAAAGGCTTCCTCCACGGCAGCCAAAGCCATTTGGATTATCTCCCCGAGGGTCACACC
>DASVXR010000164.1:0-4917 GCA_036392595.1 Sphingomicrobium sp. | reverse complement strand
TCAGGTGCATCTGGCCGCTGGTCGGATCGCCGTCGGCCACGGCTCCCGTGAGATGCGGAGAAGCGAGGCCCCCCGTCAGGACGGCACGGATGGGCGGGTTCCTCGAGGCGAGCAGCCGCCGCTCCTGCGCCCGTTGATCGGGCTTCGGGGCAAAATGGATCACCTGCACGACCGTCGGCGCACCGATCGCGTTGGCGACCCGCTCGCGCGCTTCCGAGATGCGGTCGAAGTCCGCATCTGAGGAGATGACGGCGATCGTCGGCCGCTCGGTCTGGGTCGCCACTCGAGCGCCGATGCCGCCGAACACGCCTCCGAGCACCAGCGGGAACAGGGGTCCAAGCAGGAAGAAAATGAACGTCTTCGAGAGCACGGTCGCGGAAAAGTCGCGCCGGCCGATCACGAAGGCGCCGCGCAGGAGACGCATCATTGCACCTTCTCCTCGGCCATCGCCGCGGCGGCCGAGTCGCCGGCGATGCTGACGAACGCGTCGTGAAGGCCGGGCCGCTCGATCGCCAGGGTCTCGATTCCCGCACCGCCGTCAATCAGGGCCTTGAGCAGCGGCTCGGGCCCGCCCTCGGGAAGCTCGAAGATCCACTGGTCGCCCTCGCGCCGGGCGCTTGCCGGAATCGCCGAGCGCCACGGCCCGTCGGACGCCCGGGTGCGCAGCCGGACGATCGGCCGAAGCCGTCCCCGCGCCTCGTCGACCGTTCCGTCGAAGACGACACGGCCCTTGGCAATGATCGCAATATGCTCGCAGAGGCGCTCGGCGTGCGCGATGACGTGCGTCGAGAAGATGACCGTCGCCCCCTCGGCCGTCTCGCGGCGGATCAGCTGCTCGAGCCGCGCCTGGTTGATCGCGTCGAGTCCGGCGAAGGGCTCGTCGAGGACGATGAGCTTCGGATCGTGGATGATCGTTCCGAGCAGCTGCGCGGTCTGCGCCATGCCCTTGGACAGGGTGCGGATCGGCTTCTTCGCCCAGTCGCCGAGCCCGTGCCGCTGGAGCAGCTCGTCGGCGCGGCGCCGCCCCTCGCTCAGCGGCAGTCCGCGAAGAGCGCCCAGGAAGGCGATCGCTTCGCGTGTCGGCATGGCCGGATAGAGGCCGCGCTCCTCGGGCAGGTAACCGACCTCGCGCGCGGCATCGAGCGGGCGCTCGTGGCCGAGGACCCGGCGGGTGCCGCTCGAGGGGTCGATGATGCCCAACAGGATGCGCAGCAGCGTCGTCTTGCCCGCCCCGTTCGGGCCGAGGAGGCCGTAGATCGAGCCCGTGGGGACGGCGAGGCTGATGCCATCGACGGCGCGTGTTTCGCCGAAATGCTTGACGATATCCTTGGCTTCGACCGCGCTTCCACTCGCCGCCTGGTTATGGAAAACCTGTCGAAGCACTGAAATTCCTACGAAATTTCACGCCGGCGATGTACAGGCGCTCGCGTGATTAACGGCCAAAGGCTTGAGGAAGCAATAAGGACGGAAGCTGCGCGGCTCGGATTTGCCGCGTGCGGCTTCGCTCGCGCCGACTCCGCCGATGCCGCCGGGCTCGACCTCAGGCACTGGCTGGAGGCGGGACGGCACGGGACGATGGGGTGGATGGAGACGCGCGCCGACCAGCGCGTGTCGCCGACCGCGCTCTGGCCCGAGGCGAGGTCCGCAATCGCGCTCGGGATGAGCTACGCGCCGGAGACGGATCCGCTCGCCCTTGCCGACCAGCCGGACCGCGGCCGGATCTCGGTCTACGCCCAGGGCGGCGACTATCATAAGACGGTGAAGAAGGCGCTGAAGGCTTTGGCGCGATGGCTGGTCGAGCGCGCCGGCGGCGAGCTCAAGGTCTTCGTCGACACGGCGCCGGTGATGGAAAAGCCGCTGGCGCAGGCGGCGGGCATCGGCTGGCAGGGCAAGCACACCAATCTCGTCAGCCGCGAGCATGGCAGCTGGCTGTTTCTCGGAGTGATCCTCACCAGCCTCGATCTGGAGCCGGACGCACCGGCCGAGCATGGGCGGCATTGCGGCACCTGCCGGCGCTGCCTGGACATCTGCCCGACACAGGCGTTCGACGGGCCGCACCGGATCGATGCGCGGCGCTGCATTTCCTACCTGACGATCGAGCATGACGGGCCCATCCCCGAAGAGTTCCGGGAGCCGATGGGCAACCGCATCTACGGCTGCGACGATTGCCTCGCGGTCTGCCCGTGGAACCGCTTTGCCGATGCGGCCGCGGCGAACCGCGCCTTCCTCCCGCGCGCCGAGCTCGCGGCGCCGCGCCTCGCCGACCTGCTGGCACTCGACGATGCGTCCTTCCGGGAGATGTTCGCCGGCTCCCCGATCAAGCGGATCGGGGTCAAAAGAATGATCCGCAACTGCCTGGTCGCAGCTGGCAACAGCGGGGACCAAGGTCTTGCGCGCTCAGTCGGCGCTCACCTCGACGATCCGGACCCGGTGATCGCCGAGACAGCCGCCTGGGCGATGGCCCGGCTTCAGGGCGATTCGAGGGCCGTGAGGCAGGCGACCTGATCGGCGTCCTGGCCTGACGGCCAGCGCGTGTCCACATGTTCGACGCGCTGCACTCCGCCCGTCGGCGGCGCATAGAGATAGGCGTCGAGCACGCAGCCGCGGCGGCGGAACTGCAGCTTCAGGCTCGCGCCCTCGCGCACCTGCAGCGCCGGATTGCCGAACCGCTGGACGAGGTCGTTGGCGGTAAGGCCGAGAAGGCTGCTGCGGCTCGGCGGCGAGGGCGTGACGATCGGCTGCGGGGTCGGCGGCGGCGGTTGTTCCGGACGCGTGGCGCAGGCGGCGACGAGGAGCGTCAGGGCGGGGGCGAAGCGGCGCATGGACCGAGGATGCATGGCGCATCTTCGCTAGGCAAGGTTGCTCACCACTGAACGCCCGGCTAGGCGCCCGGCTTTCCTCGCCAACCCGGAGCTTCAATGGCCGACACCCGCCTCGACGTCCTCACCATCGGCAATGCCATCGTCGACGTCATCGCCGACGCGACCGACGACTTCCTCGCCGCCGAAGGTCTGACCAAGGACAGCATGCGGCTGGTGGACGCGGACGAGGCCAAGCGGCTCTACGACCATATGCAGCCCGCGCGGGAGGTGAGCGGAGGGTGTGCCGGCAATACCGCCGCCGGAGTCGCCGCGCTCGGCGGCCGGGCCGGCTTCATCGGCCAGGTCGCCCCCGACCAGCTGGGCGAATTCTATATCCACGATCTCCGCTCGGCGGGCGTGGAGTTCACGACTCCTCCGGTGGAGGTCGGAGTGCCGACGGCGAGGTCGATGATACTGGTCACGCCCGACGGGCACCGGACGATGAACACCTTCCTCGGCGCCGCACAGGAGCTTTCGGTCGAGGTGCTGGACGAGGAGCAGATCCGCTCTGCCGCCATCCTCTATCTGGAAGGCTATTTGTGGGACCCAGAGACGCCGCGCTACGCGATGGTCCGGGCGATCGAGGTGGCTCGGGACGCGGCGCGGAAGGTGGCCTTCAGCCTTTCCGACCTGTTCTGCGTCGACCGCCACCGCGACGGCTTCCAGGCGCTGATCGACGGCGGGCGCATCGACATATTGTTCGCCAACGAGGCGGAGATACTCGCGCTCGCCGGCGTGCCGCATCTCGAAACGGCGGTCGGAGCGGTCGCTCCGAAGGTCGAGACCTTGGTCGTGACCCGCGGGGCCGCTGGAGCGCTGGCCGTCCGCGGAGGCGAGCGGGTCAATGTCCCCGCGGAGCCCGTGAGGGAGGTCGTGGACACCACCGGCGCCGGCGACCTCTTCGCGGCGGGATTCCTGTTCGGCTGCGCCACGGGCAAGAGCCTCGACGTGTCGCTGAAGCTCGGCGCGATCTCGGCGGCCGAGATCATCCAGCACTATGGCGCGCGCCCCCAGGAGGACCTCAAGGCGCTGGCAGGAACTCTGCTAGGTTAGCCTCGGCGGCGCTCTTCAGCTCGATCTGGTTGCCGAATGGGTCGTTGAAATAGACGGAATAGCCGTCGCCGGTCGCGCCGTAGCGGATCCCTTCCTCGCCGATTTGCACGCCGTGAAGCGCAAGGTGGGAGCGTAGCTCCTCGACGTCGAACCCGCAGGTCGCGAGGCACACATGATCCATGTTGCGCCCGCCTTCTACCGGCGGGCGGGCCCAGGCGCCCTCCTCGCCGCTGACGTCGACCAGGTCGATCATCGACACCCCGGCGCGCAGCTGCAGCATGCCAAACTGGGGCAGCTCGCGATCGACGCAGCAGCCGACGACCTCGCAATAGAAGCGTCGAGCGACGTCGAGATCGGTGACCAGCAACACGACATGGTCCAGCCCCTCGATCTCGAACGGCGGGGAGCCGGCCATGTCGACTCGTCAGTCTTCGATATCCTGCGGCGGCACCGGCGCGTGCGGCATCGGAGCGACGCCGATCGAACCGGGCGCTTCGGGCGAAAGCTCGGGCACCTCCGTGATCCCGCGAGCGACGTTGCTGTGGCGGTAGCCGTAGAGGAAATAGAAGACCAGCCCGAGCACCGTCCACGTCACGAACAACAATTTGGATTCGTTGTTGAGGTTGATGAACAGCAGCACGCAGCCGGCGATCGACAGCGGCGCGAGGATGAAGATCGCTGGCGTGCGGAACGGACGCGGGCGGTTCGGGTCCTTCTTGCGCAGGATCATGACGCCCAGCGACACCGCGGCGAAGGCGAACAGCGTGCCTGCGTTGGAATAATCGGCCAGCGTTCCGACCGGCAGGAACGCCGCGGCGATTGCGACGAAGACGCCCGTGACGATGGTGACGATGTACGGAGTGCGGAAGCGCTCATGCACTGCCGACAGGCGGTCGGGCAGGAGGCCGTCGCGCGCCATCACGAAGAAGATTCGCGTCTGGCCGTACATCATCAGCAGCACGACCGACGGCAATGCGATTGCCGCGGCGAGGCCGACGAGCTT